>NZ_RQFK01000023.1 GCF_004770765.1 Leptospira noumeaensis
TTCGGGGTGCGCCTTCGGCTCCCGTCCTCGGAGGCAAAAGCCTCCTCTGACCAAGCCCTCCGTATGCCCTGGCGCAGGCTTGGATTACGAAACGTTATCAAAAACTAGTTTTTAGTCGATATCGACTATTTTCTGGCTGATTAAAAAACCAAACCAATTCAAAAATTGTGTTGCCAAATGACTACATATCATTGATTAGTCAAATGGCTACACAATGGATTTAAGAAGAGATGTTTTTCAGGCAATTGCAGATCCCACTAGGCGGGCGATTCTCCTACTAGTGGCTACCCAGTCTATGACCGCAGGAGCCATCGCCTCGCAGTTTGATACCAAACGACCCACCGTTTCCAAACATTTACAAATTTTAACCGAATGTGAATTGTTAAAAAAGGAACCTAACGGTCGCCAGATGTACTACCATCTAAACCCAAATAAAATGAAAGAGATTGCAAACTTCATTGAACCCTTCCAAAAACTTTGGGATGACCGGTTTAACAAATTGGAATCGGTAATGAAAAATTACCAAAAAAAATCTAAATCCTGATAACAAACCAATAGGAAATATTGATGGAATTAAAAACAAAAGTAATTGCAGAAAACGGCAAACAAGAGTTAACAATTGAAAGAAAGTTTGATTTACCTGCTTCCTTAGTATTTAAAGCACATACCGAACCGGAACTTATCGAACAATGGATGGGCAACAAAGTACTCAAATTCGAAGCAAAAAACCATGGCAGTTGGATCTTTGAAACTAAAAATCCTGAAGGTGTTGTCTTATTTCGTGCCAATGGAGTTTTACTCAATATCATCGAAAATCAAAGTTTTGTTCGCACCTTTGAAATGGAAAACACAGGGTTTCCAGTCCAACTAGAGTTTTTTGAATTCCAAAAAATTTCAGAAACCAATTCAAAACTCGTCATGCATATTATATATAAGTCTGTCGAACAAAGAGACCAAATTTTAAAGATGCCTTTTGCACAAGGAATCAATATGGCTCATAACCGCTTGGAAGATGTCATTCGCGAGAAAGATTGATTTGATTTTTTTAAGTAGTTATCTGTTGCATTGGAGTCTTTGGACATGAGGCCAACAAACAAGGATTATATTTTAATTTAGGAGAAATTAGATGTCAGAAAAAACAAAAAAAATAGCTTATTGGTTCTTCACACTTTGGTTGTCGCTTGGAATGGTATCCACTGCAATTGTGCAATTAATCAAACTACCAGAAGAAGTAGAAAAGATCAACCAGTTGGGTTATCCTACTTATTTTCTTACGCTTCTCGGTGTTTGGAAATTACTCGGGGTTGTAGCCGTTTTAGCACCGAAATTTGTTTTACTCAAAGAATGGGCCTATGCTGGTTTTTTCTTTGCCATGTCTGGAGCTGCTATTTCTCATATAGTTTGTGGTCACGGGTTCGGCGAAATTTTTCCTTCCGTCCTACTTCTTATACTCACAACAATCTCTTGGTATTTACGTCCCGAAAATCGTAGAACTAAAGTTTAAGTTAATTCGATAACTGGTTACCATTGGAATGGAGTTTGTATTCTCTATACCAATGGTAACATCCATAAAATGCAATCAGCAAAAATACAATGTATTCCATTGTTACAAAAGGGATCCCTTTTAAGGAATAGATAAGAATACAAACCACATCCACAAATACCCATAAGAACCAGGATTCCAACTTTCTTTGCGCGAGTAAAAAATTAGCAATGATACTTGCCACAGTTGTAAACGCATCCCAATATAAAAACTCAGGTGGTTTTATAAAAATCTGAGGAAACCATAACGGCAACCGGCTCGTCATTTCTCCCAAAACATAAGTCCCTAGTAGTATTGTGAAAAGAAGGATCGTATTTTTGGTTCTGCCTAAAGATTGAATCTTTATATAAGCACCGGTTCTTTTTCTCCAAACATACCAACCATAAATACTCGATCCAAAAAAATAAATCTGTAATAACATATCCGAATAGAGTTGGATTTGGAAGAATAAAAAGAAAAAACAGATAGAGTTAAAAATCCCAATCGGCCAAGTGAGGATATGATTTCTCGAAGCAAGATAAACACAGAAAAGACCAGAACTTGTACCGAGAAATTCAATCAAACTGAATGGATAACCAAAGACAGACAGAAGCGGAAACTCAATCGAAAAATAGGAAAAAATATCTGTCATTAACAACTAAATCCTAAAGAAATCTTCTTTAAATCCTTTTTCCCCTAACCACTTGCTTTGTAAAAGATTGTATCCGACAATTTCGAAATCACGAGAAATCCACTTTTGGTATTTTTTTTTGGATCTACTAAAGGCATATGGATCGGAGAAACTCATCTCCTCCTTCATTACCGCATAATCTTCATTTGTTGGCACTGTAAAATATAAATAATTACAATATTTTGCTATTTTCTCCAATACTCCGGGTATCATAGAATCAGGAAGGTATTGGATGACTGAATTACAAATCCCAAGCTCCACTGGTTCTTTTTCTAATTTGGGAAGTTTGAAAGTTTCTAAGGATTCATGATAAAGATGAAATTTGTCAGAACGTTTGACCCAGTCCTTTTTTTTCAGATCCTCAAAGGCTTCTTTGGAGGCATCGACAGCGTATACTTTTACAGGAGAAAAAGTTTTTACCATCTCACGAAGTAAAATGGCCTTTCCAAATCCAAAATCTGCCATTTTGTAAACAGGGATTTCCATCAATTGGAAAAGTGCCTTTAAGTATTCGGCATGTTGTTTGGCATTATAAGATCCATCTACGTCCAAACCATTCCCATAGATATCCGTCCAATAGGAACCATCAAACTCTTTGCCATTTTTACCGAGACCGAAGTTTTTTTTATTTAAGAATCCTTTCACTAAAATTGAACTCCAAGGCTTTGCAATTCTTTCAACATTTCTTTGATGTACTTTGGATCTTTTGATAGTTGTTCAACTTCCTTTTCATAAGCTTCCGTTACATTTAAGTTATCTTTTTTCACTCGTTTCAAATAAGATGTGAGAGTTTCTTTTGTAATTTTTCTTTCTGAAAAATCTGCCATGAGAGGATGAGAGAAAAATCTTTGTCTAATGGAGTCTTCCAACTCTCGGATTTTTGTTTTGATGATCCCAACAAATCGTTTGATCGATGTGTCATGAAAAGAAACATCTGTTTGTTGGTTGGGAAGAAGTTCATCTACTTGCATTTTGATTTCTAAAATTTCTGCGATATTCATATTGTCTCTCGCACCTGAAAGTTTGGTCATAAGTTTGGATTTACGTTCCCGTAAAATTGGGTCTTGTTCTTTATCAGGGTGGATGAGTTTTGCTAAATTTTTAAATAGAGTATTGATGTCTGTGCTGAGCAAACGTTCTGATTCTAAAATTTTTTTTTCTTTTTCCGTTTGGGATTTTGATTTTTTTCTTTCGTTTGATTTGGAACCTCTCCGTTTAAAGTAATCCGACCTGTATTCTTCATACTTTTCACGAAATTCTCTATACTTCTCTTCGTGTAGTTCTCTTTCTTCTTCAGAATCAAATGCCGTTCGATTCAAATCATCTAAATCAATTTCAATCCCAAAAGTATTTTTAATTTTGGACTCCATTTGGTTTTTATACCGGAGTCTTTCCATTCGTTCAAACTTCGTTTCTAATTGGTCGCGATATTTCCCATAAAAATTCGGAGCTTCTAAAATAGAATCGGTGCAGATATCTAAAAGGTATCTTCGAAGGAATTCTCTTTGCATTTTCCCAAAAGAAAGTTTTTCTTCGAGTAAAATTTCGCACATGATTTCAAAACGTTTTTTTTCTAAATTTTTTTGTTTTTCTATTTCAGGAAGAACCTCTTTTAAATAGGTTTCGTTGACCATTTGAAACAAAGGTTCTATTTCTTTTGAATGTTCTAAAATTTCTTTATGTTTGCGAAGAGCATCATTAAACTCTTTTTGTGCTTTGGTTTGGTTCGAAGAAGATCCCGTCCAAATCAAAGTTTCTTCTGTTTTGGCTGTAGTGGGTTTGGATTTTTGTTTTGGCATGGAAGGAGATATTCGCCAGTGGGAATCTTCCATCTGGCGAATCGTAAAGTCTTTAACTAGTTTATGCTTTCATCAAATTCAAAGCAGCACCTGCTTTGAACCATTCGATCTGTTGTGTATTGTAAGTATGGTTTACAGAAATTTCATCTTTTTTACCATCCTTATGATTTAACACAAGAGTGAGTGGTTTTCCTTCGGCAAAACTTGTGAGACCTACAATATCAATCGCATCATCTTCTTGGATTTTTTCGTAGTCATCTTTGTTTGCAAAAGTTAATGCTAACATTCCTTGTTTTTTCAAGTTTGTTTCGTGAATCCTAGCAAAGGATTTTACAAGAACGGCTCTCACACCTAAATGCCTTGGTTCCATCGCTGCGTGTTCACGAGAAGATCCCTCACCGTAGTTTTCATCACCCACTACAATTGATCCAATCCCTTGTGCTTTGTAAGCTCTTTGGGTTTGTGGAACTGGTTCGTAGTTTCCGGTTAGTTGGTTTTTTACTTCATTGATTTTTCCATTGAAGTTGTTTGTGGCACCAATGAGTAAGTTGTTGGAAATATTATCCAAGTGACCACGGAACTTAAGCCAAGGTCCTGCCATGGAAATATGATCTGTCGTACATTTTCCTTTGGCTTTGATAAGGAGTTTCAGACCTTTGATGTCAGTTCCTTCCCAAGGTTTAAAAGGAGCAAGGAGCTGGAGTCTAGTGGATGCAGGATCCACAATCACTTGCACCCCAGATCCATCTGCTGCGGGAGCGATGAAACCAGCATCCTCTACCGCAAAACCTTTTTGAGGTAACTCTTCTCCAGTAGGTGGATCGAGTTTTACCTTTTCCCCTTTTTCGTTGGTTAAAGTGTCGGTGAGTGGATTGAATCCTAAGTCCCCAGCAATCGCAAGGGCTGTGGTGATTTCTGGTGAAGCCACAAAAGCGTAAGTATTAGGGTTTCCATCTTGGCGTGCTTGGAAGTTACGATTGAACGAGTGAACAATGGTGTTCTTTTCTTTTTTATCAGCACCTACACGTGACCACATTCCAATACAAGGCCCACAAGCATTAGAAAATACTTTGGCGCCAATTTTATGGAAAGAATCAATGAACCCGTCTCTTTGGATCGTATAACGAACTAGTTCCGAACCAGGAGTGATGGTAAACTCTGCTTTGGTTTTTAAACCTTTTGCAGCCACTTGTTTTGCAAGGGAAGCCGCTCTCGAAATATCTTCGTAAGAAGAGTTAGTGCAAGATCCGATAAGACCCACTTCCACTTTGAGTGGCCAACCATTTTTTGCTGCCTCTTCTTTCATTTTAGAAATAGGAGTTGCAAGGTCTGGTGTGAATGGGCCATTTACATACGGCTCTAAAGTGTTGAGATCAATTTCTATCACTTGGTCAAAGTATTTAGCAGGATCCGCGTACACTTCAGGGTCAGCAGTGAGATGTGCTTTATATTTGTTTGCAAGATCAGCCACATCACTTCTGTTAGTGGATCTTAAATATCTTTCCATGGATTCGTCATAACCGAAAGTAGAAGTGGTAGCACCAATTTCTGCTCCCATGTTACAAATTGTACCTTTTCCCGTACAAGAAAGCGCTTCGGCTCCTGGGCCAAAGTATTCTACAATCGCACCTGTTCCACCTTTTACAGTGAGGATACCAGCTACTTTTAAAATTACGTCTTTGGCAGATGTCCAACCATTGAGTTTCCCAGTGAGTTTGACACCGATGGCTTTTGGCCATTTGAGTTCCCAAGGGAGGCCAGCCATCACATCACAAGCGTCAGCTCCACCAACACCAATCGCAACCATTCCAAGTCCACCAGCATTCACTGTATGAGAGTCGGTTCCGATCATCATCCCACCAGGAAAAGCATAGTTTTCCAAAACCACTTGGTGGATGATACCAGCACCTGGTTTCCAAAAGCCGATTCCATATTTATTAGAAACGGAGGATAAAAAATCATAAACTTCTTTGTTTTCTTTAACAGCAATCCCAAGATCCACACCAGATTCGTCTTTTGCTGTGATTAAGTGGTCACAGTGAACGGTGGAAGGAACCGCTACTTTTTTACGACCAGCTTGCATAAATTGGAGAAGCGCCATCTGCGCTGTTGCATCTTGCATGGCCACGCGGTCTGGTGCAAAGTCTACATAGTCAGCACCGCGACCAAAACTTTTGGAAGGGTTTCCGTCCCAAAGGTGGTTGTATAAAATCTTTTCTGTAAGTGTGAGGGGTCGACCCACTACCTTCCTGGCTTGTGCGATGGCCGCTTCCATTTTGGAATAACGTGCCGCAATCATTTCTATATCAAATGCCATCTGAACCTCTTAAACCTATCAGATCGTAGGAAAAAAGGGAATCAATCGAAAATTAAACTACGAATCGTAAAATCAGTAAAATTGGGTCTTTAGTGAGAACCAGTATCTTTTCTAACCGTCAATCCGGACATAAACTTCATCCGCTTTGAGAATAAGGCCGGATTTGATTTCAATCAGTCGAGTATTGACAAAAACTCCGTCTTGGTATGGAGTCACAATTCCGGTAATGATGACATCTAGTTTCAAAACATCGCCTATTTTCCGCAAGGTGGCTGTGTCTGTGGGAATATCGAGCCCAAGCCCTGCCTCATTTAAAACTTTCTGGTTGGCCAGCCGGTCTAAAATCTGAAACCGATTTTTTTTTACGAGTTCTGTTGTCAGTTTTTCGGCTAAGATTTCACCATAGGGGCTTTTTTTGCCTTCGTGGTCTAAAAATGTCAAAACAACTAGTCTTTGCGGTTGGAAGTATAAACCACTTTCAGAAAGGGAAGTTGCCAATTGTTCCAATGGGGGAACTGTAAGTTTTTTAGGTTTGGATTCTCTTTCCTCTCCCAAATAACAGGCGCTAACGCTAAATAAAAAAACAAATAAACTTAAGATCTTAAAAGGCAAGTTCCATCCCGAGAGAGGTGACTTGTTCATAAAACGATTTTCCATTAAAGCCATTCCCATACATAAATCCACCGGGAACCCCAATCAGCATACCGTCTTTATAAAATTGATTCTGAAAATTCAAAAAAAAAGTAGTTTTTAAACGTCCTGGGTGTTTGCCACGAAAAGAAGCGGAAAATGTTTCAGGAGATCTACCATTTTGGTCTTTGACCTGCAATAAAGGATCGTTAAAAATATTAAATATCTGGTTTCCAACGTAGAGGGAATAGTTTTTCGATGGGCCAAGAAATACAATAAATCCCAGAGAAGCAATGTCTTGGGCCGGCGCAAATCCCAATTGGCCCCCATGCCCTGAACCTGGCCTTGTGTTTACATAATTATATTTTACGTTGAGTTGGACTTTACCGCTGCCGAAAAAAAAAGAAAACTTACCACCCTCTGCTCCGTATGCTGTAACCGGATTTTCCGATTTTACGTTGTATACAGAAGTTTGAACCTTCAAGAACTTAGAAGGAGAAAAACTATCTTGGTATTCATAAAGTTGCTTTGGATCCACTAACAAACGTCTATTGGTATCCATTTGACGAAAAATGAGTGTTGCCGAAGGATGCACAGGCGTAGAAAGAATGGGTTGTGATAAAGAAATTTCCCCAGTTTGTTTGGCGTCCCAAATGAATGCCGATTGTGGCGACTTTTCATAGTCAAATTTTGATCCAAAATTATTAGAAGGATTCCATTTTCGGGAATTTGATTTTTCGGCCTTGTTACCACCGAACATACCTAAAGAAAAAGACTTTAGAGTATCTGCATATTCTAAACTTCGAGAATTTTGCTCTCGTAGTTTTAATTTGATTGGTTGTGGATATACATATTCTTCACCAAACTCGATAAAGGTGGGTGTTTCTAGTTCTTTTACGGTTGGTTCTTGCAACGGGGCGAAATAAACCACCCCTAGTAAACCTAAACCAGAGAATAGAGAAATGAATACCGAAGATTTCGGGGAATACATAAAGAAACTGTAGAAACATATTTCCTAATTTCAAAGGAATGTAAATCTATTTTTAAAATAAGAACATCGAATCTCCATATGAATAAAAACGAAACCCGTTCTTCAAAGCATAGTGATAAGAACTCATCACAAGTCGAGCATTGGCAAAGGCACTGACGAGAAGTAAGAGGCTCGATTTTGGTAAATGGAAGTTTGTAATCAGACCTTGTACGGATTGTATATTGTCACCCGGCGACAAAAAGATGTCAGTTTGACCCACTCCTACCTTATATGTCTTCAATTGAGAATCAAATACAGTTTCTAACACACGGAGTGTAGTGGTTCCCACTGCAATGATCCTGCTACCTTCTTTTCTAGCATCGTTTAACTTTGTTGCTGTGAATGCAGAGACTGAGTAGTTCTCCCTATGTAGCGTTTTAGTCTGCCATTGTTCGGCGGTCAAAGGACGAAATGTCCCATAACCAATTTGTAATTCCACAGGAAGGAATTCGACTCCCAAGGATCTCAAATTTTCTTTGAGTGATTCTGTAAAGTGAAGTCCAGCCGTCGGAGCAGCAACGGATCCAGAACGACTGGCAAAAATTGTTTGGTACCGGATTTTGTCTTCTTCGGTGACATTTCGTTTTAAATAGGGTGGGATGGGAATGTTTCCAAAAACTTCAAAGTCAGGTTCTGAAATGGATCTCTCGGAATGTAAAATAGAAAGTTCTTCTTTTGCCCCTCGGTAGAAAAATTCAAATTCCTGAAACCCCACTGGAGAAAGTTTGTCACCTAACTTTAATTTGGCTCTATTTTTTAAGATACATAACCATACCTGGCAGGATTCATCTTCCGCTTCCAAAAAAATGGATTCGTGGATTCGACCTGATTCCACTTGCAAATACACACGTCGATAAGATACTTTTGTCTGATTATATACAAAAATATCACCTGGTAGCACAAAACGGGTAATGTCCTTAAAGAGTGGTGCTTCCGAAAATTTGGATTCGGTTTTGTCTACTACTAGAAGCCGTGACTCGTCCCGGTTTTCCAATGGGAATTTGGCAATCTGCTCCTCGGGAAGGTGAAAATCGTAATCCTGCAAAAAATCCATCTTTGTATAGCCTTGGGAAAACCTTGTCAATTAACCAGAAATATTGGGAATGGTAGGAGAACTATGTGGAAATTTTTAGAAAGTTTAGAGAAATCAGGGAAATGGGTCTTAACGGCAATGGTTTTGATTCTTTTGGCCCTTTCGATCTCTAGATCCAAACAAAAATCGGACTTTTTGGATTATTACCATGCAGCAGAACGTTGGGGAACAGGAGAAAATCTTTATCGTTTTGATGTAGCCCTTGAACTCCAAACAAAAATCAAAACTGTAGAAGACCTCTTCCAACCGGAGAACCTCCACCTTCTCACTGCCTTACAAAACGAAACAGCAACATATATCTACCCTCCTCTTTTTTCTTTTTTACTCATCCCGTTTACTTACTTATCAGAAAACGGTGCGGCACTGGTATTTGAAATTTTGAGTATTTTCTCTCTTGTTCTGATCCTTTATTTGATTTTTCAAAACAAAGAAATCACAAAATCAAAACCCAAGTTTCCTTATTCGATTCTTATTCTTAGTTTGGTTTTTAATTTCCGATTTTTAGAAAGCCATGTCCAAAACAACCAAGTAGGCCTACTTCTCATTTTACTTGTGTTAGTTTCTCTGTTAGTAAGATCTCATTTACTCAGTGGGATCTTACTTGCCCTCGCTGTGAGTATCAAAATTACTCCCTTAGTGTTTTTATTTGTTTTTGTTTATGAAAAAAAATACATAAGAATCCTTTGGTTTGTATTAGGGATGGTTCTTTGGAATGCACTTCCACTCCTTTACAACTGGGATTATACCATTCAAATGACAAATGAATGGCTGACTGAAATTTTAGGGAATGCTTTTAGTAATCCCCTGCTTCGGTCTTGGAAAAACAATCAGTCATTAAGTTCCACACTTGCCAAGTATTTTGTATCTGGTGCTGATATGATCAACCAACCAACATATGGAATGCCTTTCTTTCAACTTTCCCTATTTAGTTTGAAGATCATCCAATTAGTATTTGTGATTATGTTTGGAATTCCCCTCCTTCTCCTTTGGAGAAAAGAAAACAAAAAATGGGAAATCATTTCCTTACTTTTTTTAATCTCTGCCCTATTCAGTGGAATCAGTTGGATTCATAGTTTTATCATCTGCCTCGTTCCCATTTATTTTATCTTGAATCAAATCATAGACATACCCAATGACCCAAAAAAATTATATGCCCTAGTGTTTATTTTGAGTTTACCCATTCTAACACACCGAACTTTTGTTGGTTCAAAAATAGAAGCGACACTTTCTATGTTTTCCATTCTATTTTACACAACTAGTTTATTGTACTTTTACATTGTAAGGTTTGCATTACGTGAAACAGAAAATAGGAATTGATGCCCGGCCACTTGCTTATGGGATGACTGGGAATTCACGCTATTTAGCAGAAGTTCTACGAATCATTCTACCCAAACACAAAGATAAGGAATTTTTTCTTTATACCAATAAACCAATCCATCCTATTTTCTCTGATTTAATCGGTAAAAATACAAAAGTAGTTTTAGAACCAAAAAACATTCCAGGTCCAATTTATTTAAATTTTATATTACCTAGACGTTTAAAAAGAGATGGAATGGAAGTGTTTTGGGGCACCATACAGATGTTACCTTTCCGAAAACTTCCCATCCCCAGTTATGTAAATTACCACGATTTAAATTTTGTTTCCGCACCAGAAACAATGGCAAAATGGAACTACTTCCAACACAAACTTTTGTCTCCCATCACAATGAAAAATGCTGATAAAATCTTTTGTTTATCCAAAAACACAAAGGTTGAAATTATAAAGTTTAATCCAAAATTTGAAGATAAATGTCTCGTTGTGTATCCTGGGGTTTCCAAACCAAAACCAATCAAAGTAAAAACCAAATTCCCAAAAGATTTTTTCCTCACGGTGGGAACCTTGGAACCTCGAAAAAATATCAATAGACTCGTGGATGCATTTTTGGATTTCAAATCCAAACACCCAAAAGACAAACATTCCCTTTTGATTATGGGTAGAAAGGGTTGGGGCGAAGAAGGTGAGTTTTTATACCAGAAACTTGGAGATCCTAAAATCCAAAATTTAGGCGTAAAGTTCATTGAAAAACCGGATGACGGGACTTTGGCCGAAGCATTTAAACAGTGTAAGGCGTTCTTTTTCCCCTCACTCCATGAAGGTTTTGGACTTCCCCTTCTGGAGGCAATGTTAGAAGACAAACGTTGTGTTGCTTCCGACATTCCCGTATTTAAAGAGATTTTATCTGAAAAATGTGATCTTTATGTTTCTCCTAAAGAAACAAAGGATTGGACTCATAGTTTCGAATTGATGTCGGGTGTGAAAAAACCCAGATCTCCAAAATTTCCCACCAAACAATGGTCCTGGGAAGAAACAGCGAAAAAAATAGAAGAGGTACTCTTTCAATGAAATTAGTTCAAAAATGGATTTCCAAATGGAAAGAATTTAAAAGTAAAAAAGAAGCCGCTTACTTTGGCACAACTCTGTATGATGAGTTAACGACAAATCCCCTTCCCTCAATTTTACTCATACTTGGTACAATTCTATTTTTTATCTATAGTTTGCCTTATGCTTTCTATCTAGGTAAATTTTTCTATTGGTTTGTAGGAGTTCTTGAAATTACTAAAGTTTTAAAAATTCCATTTTTAGATGAACTAAGATATTACCACTATCTATCCGCTTTTGTTTACTTTTATATATCAGCTTCTTTATTAATTGATGTTAGTCGCTTGCTAAATAAGTGGAATCGCAGAACTGTTTTTGTAAAAAATGAATTATGGCAAATACAAAGATTTGGTTTTGGGAAAAAACTCATCAAATTCGAAATAAATGCTGAAGGTTTACAACTCGGGCTGGAACATGGTGGGTTGTCCGACTATTTGGGATGTAACCGCCTAGTTTGGGAAAAAAATGGAGAACCAAAATTTTCAACTCCTTACTTTTTCCCATACAAAAAGAATAAAACTATAATCAATCGAATTTTAAAACGTTAAGTTTGGATTTATCTTTTGAAGAAGTTATTCATTTTTCTATTTTTAGTTTTCCTTTTTTTATTCCATCTAAGATACCTTTCGCGGGCCTTTGATTGGGACTCTTGTGTTTATGCACTCAATATCCAAAAAGATAGAATCGAATCCGCTTTTTTTAACCCTCACCATCTAGGATTTGAATCTTCTGGACTACTGTATTGGAAAATGATTCGTTCTATTTATCCAACTACAGACATTATGTTTTTCCTCCGACTTAGGATTCTCAGTTTCTCCTTATTTTTTTTAGGATTATTTATTTGGATCTATTATAAATTATACAAAGACCTATTCCTTGGAGTAGTTCTTGCACTTGTCATTCAAGTAAGCCAAGCATTTTGGTTCTATAGTTTACACAATGACACTCCCTTAATCCATTCTTGCCTAATGGCACTTCTGTTTTTATTTACAATTTATTTTTTAAGGAAAGGATTATTAGGAAAACATCTTTTGGTTTTATGGATCATCCAACTTTTTAGTATCTACTTCCACCAATCGAACGTAATCCATTTCGGAATGGTGCCTATGGCCATATTTTTATCTCCTAACAGAAGTTTGGGAAAAAAACTTAGAATCATTTTTATTTATTTAACCTGCCTGGGATTTGCCACTATCCTTTCTTATTTATTTGTAGGTTTTATCATTTTAAAACGTGGACTCGGGCCTTTAGATGAAAAACATTTTTCTTTTTGGATGTTTTTATATGCCGCCATCAATAGGTGGGGAACAAGTCTCGGAGAAGAAAAAAATTACATATTGTACTTTTATCGAGGGATTGGCGACGCATTCCTAGTGTTCCAGAACGTCATTCCTAAATTCCGAGTCAACCTATTTGACTTCCAAAACCCAAAACACCTTCCCTACAATTTGAATCTTTTATTCTGGATTTTTAGTTTGAGTCTGGGAATTTTGAATTTCCGTACTATGTGGGCCCGATACAAACAAGAACTACTCGTGATGGTGTTTTGGCTCATCCCTTCCATTGGTTTTTATACATGGTGGGAAGGTTATTTTTTTGAATTTTGGGTGGGAACAACGATTGGATTATGGATTTTGAATTCATACGCTCTACAATCTTTCTCCATTCCCATGTTACCGAAATTTTCTAGAGCCCTTCTCCACACAATTTATCTGATTTTATTTCTTTTTTACTTCAGCACTAATTTTACATTTTCGACTCTTCCCAGATCCATTGGCCCTAGGTTTGGATATACCGAAGGAATTCAGGGGCCTGTTGAAAAGTTAGCCGAAGAATCAATTTACCGTTAGGAACCAAACAAATGTTATTTAACTCTTTTGAATTTTTAGTATTTTTCTTTTTTACCATCATCGTAGGGAACGTCCTAAAAAACCGCTGGCAAAAACTCTTTTTTCTACTCACTAGTTATTATTTTTATATGGCCTGGCAACCTTCCTCTATCTCCTGTTCGGCGATGGCAGAAAGTGGATTCAAATTTTATACAGATAGACTATACTGTGATTTTAAAATCAATCCATATGTTTTTATTCTAATATTTTCAACAATCATCGACTATTTTGCAGCGACTTTAATCGAAAAAAAAGAAGATGGTGATAAGTCAAGAAGCTGGTTGCTTGTGCTTTCCCTTGTTGTCAACCTTGGAACCTTAGGATTTTTCAAATACACCGACTTCCTACTTGGCGTGATCAACGACATTCATCTTTTGGGTGCCTACCAAATCCCGAAACAAAATATCATACTACCAGTAGGTATTTCTTTTTATACATTTCAGTCGATGAGTTATACCATTGACGTGTACAACCGGAAAATTGAAGCGAGAAAATCATTTTTGGATTTTGCATTGTATGTTGCTTTTTTCCCACAACTCGTTGCAGGCCCCATCGTTCGGGCCGAAACTTTTTTTCGAGATTTAGATTTTCGTCTTAGTGTTTACAAAGAACATATCGATGCCGCTTTTGCATTGATACTCATTGGTTTTACAAGAAAAATCGTTTTTGCTGATAACCTAGCACGAGTTGTAGATTCTACTTTCGCCGACTACCAAAACTTAAACTCTATCGAAATCTGGACAGGTGCTCTTGCCTTCGGATGGCAAATTTATTTTGATTTTGCTGGATACACTGATATTGCGATTGGTGTTGCCCGATTGTTTGGATTTCAATTCAATCCAAACTTTAACTTTCCAATGTCTTGTAAAAACATTGCCGATCATTGGTCGAGATGGCATATTTCCTTTTCCACTTGGATTAGAGATTATATCTACATACCACTTGGTGGATCTAGAGTGAGTGTCATTATGTACATTCGTAACATTATGATCACTTGGTTATTTGCCGGTTTATGGCATGGTGCCGCCTATCACTACGTAGGTTGGGGAATTTGGCAGGGGACTATGTTATTATCTCATAAGTTTTATGGAGATACAAAATTAGCTAAATATCTAAACGGAAAAGGTGGAATTTCCTACGACCTTTTTTCCCGAATTTTTACAATGTTTTGTTTGGCATTTGGATTTATCATGTTCCGGGCAGAAACAATGGAAAAAGCAATTCCCATGATGAAAGCTCTTGTTTTTATCAATGATTCAGCAGCACCAATCCTACGTTGGACCAACTACCGATTTGGAATTTTATTAGTGATTTGTTTTACGGCAAGTTATGTTTTTTCCAAACGTCAAATCCCAACCCTACTTACTGGTAGTTGGCTCAAATACACTACCTTCGTCATTGTCAATGTATTGTTATTATTACTTTTTGGAGTCACTGAAAGTCAAAACTTCCTCTACTTTCAATTTTAAATATGAATTTACTTAAAGAAACAATCGCATTTCTCACTGATAAAAAGTTAGTAGTAGCCATTACATTTTTACTAACTTTTGAGATTCTCCTTCAGTTTGGTCTTTATAAACCTTATTTGAAAAAGAATTCCTATGCTTCTAATATCAATCGTGTGACCGAACATGTAGTATCCAAAAGAGATGTTTTAAATCCAGACATTCTAATTGTTGGAACTTCTGTTGCCTTTGAAGGGATTAGTGTGCGGATGTTGAATGAAAGATTACAAAAATCCGGATGGAAAACACAATCAATTGCCGTTCGTGGTTCTGAACTGATCGTACAACACCGTATCTTAGAAGAATATTTGCAGGCTTTCCCAAATGTTAAGATTATCTTACACGTTATGGAACCTGGTATGCCTTGGGTTGATAGGAAAAATATGGTCGAACCCACAATGGCCATGTTATCTGAATTAGGAAACTTTAAGGCAATACCCTCTGCTCATGAATTTGAATATGATTTAGATTTCTCGAACTATTTATTCCTAAGTTTCAAATCGGTTGCTTATCGAAAAGATCTTTCCGATCTCATCATTAACTTCAATGAAAGACTCAAAACTATTTTAAGAACTAACAAAAATCCAAATACAAACCCATGGGATTATGAAAACGACCATCCAGAATCAATTGAAGACTACAAATTAACAAGTGTTGATGATTGTTTGCATAGATTGGCTTTGGATTTACCAATTGATATTCCAAAAGCATCCAACCCAGACCATAGAAGGATGTTGTATGAAACTTGTGGTGTCGCAAGTGTAGTTCCACAAGAATCTCATGCTACGGAAGATACAAAACGTTATTTCCGAAGATTAAAGAAGATGTATGATTTTATAGGCGATAAAAAGATTCATATCATCAATGTGTTCGCCCCTTATTCCGATGTAATCAGAAAAGTAAATAACGAAGGCCGAATGAAAGTTTGGTTGGACGGACTCACAGAAGCATTATCTTCTAAACAACCTCTCGATTCAATGGACCTTCAAGACTCTCTGGGAGTCACTAACGGCCAGTATTGTTTTGATTTGATTCATTTAAACGAAGCAGGTATGAAAGAGTTTACTAACATTCTCGGAACACAATTGGAGAAAAAACTTGGAACCAAGTGAAATCACTCTCAATGGGTTACAGTCTGAGGTAGACGATTGGATTCAGACGATTGGCGTTAGGTATTTTTCGGAACTCACCAATTTAGCAATCCTTATGGAAGAAGTGGGTGAACTTTCCAGGTTAATGGCGAGAAATTATGGTGACCAATCTTTCAAAGCTGATGAATCTGCGGATAAAATCCCAAGTGAAATTGGTGATATTCTTTTTGTTCTTACTTGTTTGGCAAACCAAATGGGGATTTCACTTCAAGATGCCATCCAGTCCACCATCAAAAAAAATACCAAACGTGATTTTAACCGACACAAAAATAATCCTAAACTCTAAGAGTGGAATCAATTGGAATTCCGGCTTCCCTGCGAATCGCATTCCAATAAGAAGTCAAATGTGCAGGATGCGAATTCATATCCGAAATACAATAATCGAACTTTTCCCGAAAGATTGGATTTGTATTTAATTCCGATTCATACTTAGGATAATCCAACAACATATCTTTAAAAAACTGTTTCTGGCCTTGGTAATCATAATCTTCGCGAAAAAACATATAAGCATGGGCCAAATCATGAAGCAGATGTTCAAAGGCATCTCGTTTGTCCTCTACTAAACTACCTTCCATCGCATGTTCCCAGCTAATGGTAGAATACCGATATCCTAAACTTTGTGATTCCAACATTTCCAAAGAACTGGGGTTGTAATTTATCAGTCGGATATCCCACTCACCAATATGCCATTTCCAAAGTGCAAAACGTACGGTATCAGGCATTCCATAAAATCGAACCACTTCTAAAAATTCTTTAGATTCGTTCCGATTTGGTAATGGTTTTCCCATTCGCAGGAAAGGATGTTTTTTCACCCTTCGTTCTAAGTATAAAAGTACAAGTTGGAATGCCAGTTGGCTGCCTGTGATTTGCCCAGTTTCCCAATCCGATTTTAAAGAAATTAAATTAGGGAGGATAAACTCTGTTTCTAATTTTAAATCTGGTTCTGGAATACAAATTTTTTTAAAGGAACCGTAAATACGGCCATTATCATGAGGCATAAAATTTAATGAGGAAGTCCGTAGTATTCTGTTTCCAAATGATGTAATCCACCGATTTCACCACCAAGAAAAAATAAGGTACCATCAGAAAATTTGACTCCACTATGTTTTGCTACGCTATATTTCGACAATCCCATATCAAAGAAATTATTACTTTTTCCATAATCTAGTTTTTCCATGGTTCGACTTGGTTCACTTGTATCATAACGATAGGCTCCACCATGGAAAAGGATTCCACCGTCCGGAAGTTCCGATGCAACACTCCATTCCCTTCTAAACTTTGAATTGGCAATTGCAAAAATTTGATTTCGTGTGACATCGAATAACATAGTAGAATTGTTCAAATTAGATAACTGAGCCCCATATATCAAAACATTCCCATCCACTAAAGTTTTACATTTTAAAGCACCTACAGGAACTGGCAATGTCGGACCCCAGGAGAAAGTTTGTGTGGTTGGATTATAGAACTCTGTTGTATCTTTTGGCGCATAGATCCCATCAGTTCCGCCAATGATAAACACACGACCATCTCCGAGTAGCACCGAACAAGAAAAGGATCTTGGAGATCTCATCCGATTTGTTATTTCAGTAAATGTGCCAGTGGTTGGATCATAAATCTCAGCAGTGTTTAAAGACGTAAAATAAGCAAGTGTTACCGGTGTATAATCGCGAATTCCACCCAAAACAATCACTTTTCCATCTTGGAGTTTGACTGCATTGTGTAAGTGCCTTGGGCTATTCATATTTCCAGTAGGTGTGAATGTAGTGGTTTCGGAATCAAAAATGTAGCTGGATGTTAAGGCAATGTTGGAGGCTGGAAGGATACCGCCAGTAATGAGGATGTTTTTTCCATCTATCATCACTCCTCGTTCTCCCCGAGCAATCTGAGGTAAACTAGGATTTGTTAATACAAAACTAGAGGCACCGTTCCTCAAAACTTCTGCACTAGATTTTGATCCGTAAATGGCAATAACATCCCCATTGTCATTGAGAAAGGCTTCAAATTCCGATCTTCCTTGCAGTAAAGGTGGTCCAGGAACTAGGCCGATTAACTGAACTGTTAAAGTATTCGAAACCACGTTAGAGGCATTGTCTTTAGAATTAGAAAATGCTAATGTAAGAGTTCCTGGTCCATTGGTAGAAAAATTTGTTTCGAAATAAACTCGGTATAAGTTTTCACTTACTTTTTGTACAGACCGTAACACAACGGAAGAAGCTAAAGATCCACTTAGAATTGGCGGGCCAAAATTTTCTAAAGGCTCCGAGACCGTAAAGTCCCAATACCTAGTAGAAAAAAAAGTATAATCAGTAATGGGAATATATCCAACAAGTGCTGCGGTTGGGACTTGGGTATCTATAACAATGGGAATTTTATCTTCTGATAAAGTTTCTCCCACATAAGATACAACACCAGATAGAATAAGTTCATATCGACCATCATTGATTAGTGGATCGAAAGAAACTAAAAGTCGGTCAGAATCAATTTTCTCAAAATGAATGTTTGAAAATACATCCAAATTTGCCGTTGCTAAATATTCAGAATCTAGGTTTGCAAGTTCTCTATTGCACTGTAATAAAATTTGATCTACGTTACCAAAAGATTTCCCGTTTGAATCCGTTGAACAGGCAAACTGACTTGAATTTAAAAAGGTACTTAAGAATAATCCTTGTGTTGATTTTTGATCAAATGCATTTCCGTATTCCGAAGGGAACATACATCCAACCAAAAAGGAAAAGAATAAAGGAATACATTTATTCAAAGCTGTATTCCTCCGTGTTTCCAAGGATATCACCAATCCTACCACCCAAAATCATCCCACCACCAGTCGATGAATAACGAATATCACAACCATCCCAGCGAGCATTTAAAGAACGACTTGTCATATAAAATCGATTGATTGACTCCGACCAGGACTCCGTATCATGAATCGAATCAAATGAAGAACCATTCCCTGTACGATACTCTAAACCACCTGCGACAATCAGTTGATCCTTCCCATAAGAAAATACAAAAGAAGAACCCCACTCTCTTCCAAAAAGTAAATTTTTATGATCTCTAATAGTGTCTGTTGTTGGATTATAAATTTGAGCTCGTAACACAGGCTGCGCGTCATCAAAACGAGAGTTCATTCCACCGAAAATAAGTATCTCACCATTTTCTAATCCGTGAACAAAGTGATTAAATCTTTTGTATAATTTTGCTGTTGATTTTGAGAGAGTTTTCGTATTGATATCATATACTTCAATAGAATCCAAGGCTTTCGGCGTAAAATCATTGCTAAGTGGGCCAAATGCATCTGAACGTTCCCCACCAATGATAATGACCTTTCCGGTCGCCTGAGAAAAGATCTGAACATGTTTCCCTCGAGGATCATCGAGATTTCCTACGACCTCGGCAGTCATTGTAGCAGGATTATTTGTGATATGAACCAATTCAACAGCACCAACTGATTGAATTGGCTTATAAGGGCTCATACCTCCAACTACGAGAACATCGCCATTGGGAAGAACAGTCATTTTATGAAACAAACGAGGTATTGACAACTGAGGTCCCTCTACCCAAGTATTTGCAATAGGGTCGTAAACTTCTGTCGAAGTTAATCCATCGTTTACTGCACCAATTTTACCGCCGATTCCACCAACTGCAAAAATTCTTCCATCAAGAAGTTTTACTGCGTCAAACTCTTGCCGGCGATACACCATATCCGGACCTTGGACGAATTGTTTTAAAGCAGAATTGTAGAACTCGCTATGACTTAAAGTACCATTCCCATTAATCAAAATCTCTTTTTTTGCTTTCCCACCAAGAACAAGTCGCCTTCCGTCATCTAACTCAATTCCAACACAAGATCTTCTCGCCACATTCATGTTAGGCCCACTTTTAAAAGCAAAAACTTTTACCGGAACCATCACAATTCCTTGCGAATTCGATGCCCTATCCTTTACACCGGAAAATGAAACGGTGAGAATCCCGCCATTTGAGTTCGGATTCCCTGCAAATAACAAACGTATGTTGCGAGAAGAGACAATCATATCTGAAACAACCAAACTATTTTTAGCAGTTCCAGACAAGGTGACTTGAGAGAGTTTTCCTTCCCAAACAATGTCCTCATTTGAAATTATATCTAAAAAACCTGATTGTAATTCCGAAATATCGATTCCGTTTCCTGTGCGAACTTCCAAAACCGGTGGTTGGGAATCGATTTCGAATTCAAAGTTCTCTGGATTTACCAAAAGCGATTCATTTAAATAATAATCCTTGAGATCGATACTAAACTTGCCACTAGTGATGGTTGGTTTCATACGAACTTCATACAAAAAACGACTTCGAGGAATGACCTGTGAGATAGGGCTAACTCCTGACCCAGAAACTGGCAACCTTAAACCTTCTGATTTTGCCGTAAAATCATGATTAGTTGAAACATAAATGACACCACCTGGTTGCACACGATTAGTAGAAAATTCCATGGTTACCACAGGATCAGCACTCAGAAGAAGTAAACCAAGACTAGTAGGTGAGTTCGGATCAAATAAATTGTTACCAGGCGTGATTTTGCATGAAACCAAGAAAAAAAGGAGAATGGTAGATTTAATCTTTTCCATATAACTCCACCCTTCTATCGTTTAATGCTGAATCACCGAAGATGACAATCCCTCGACTCGTTTGTACGGCACTATGCTCCGAACGTGCATTCATCATCGTATCCACGACAAAATTTTTTGTTTCTGTATGATCGTATAATTCTAAAATTCCTGATTTATAATAAGTATCTACTCCACCAGTATATAGAACCTGAGAACCTGAATAAGGAACAATTGAACTAGCATTTTTAGCTCTAGTAGTGAATCCATGGGTTTTACTTACCCAACTGGGTTCACTTAAAGATTCAATGCTCCGAGAACCCACTGCAATAGGCCCACCCAAAACTCCACCTAATACCAATCGATCGCCACCAGGAACAGGGATAGTTGTTACATTTGATCTTGAAGTTGGTAATGGATCCCCAACTACATCCATCACCTGAGAATTCAAATCCAAACGCCGAACCACATTCGAATAAACTGCAAAAGTATCGATCCGATCCCTCCCCCCAAAAAATAAAACTCTATGTTCGCTTCCAACATATTCAGCAAAGTGAAAAAGCGTATTCATCGTAAAGTTGGCAGTCGTATTTAAAATTGTCGAAGTTTCTGATTGGATGGAAATGAGTTCGTGTTCATTTGTAATAGCAGTAAAATCGTTACCAACTTGAAACTGTCCACCTGACACAAGCAAGTTGCCATCATCCAAACAAACCATTGTATGGCCATTTCGTCTTCTTTGGAGTTGGATGGGAAGTTCCTGGACTGTTTGATTTTGGCTATCGATTCGGTAGATTCGGTTGCTGATCTGTGAACTAGAAGAAACATTACCCGAAACGGTTTTACCTCCTGATACATAGACAATCCCATCAGGATTTGTACAGATGGCCATTCCCGTTAAACATTGACTTAATGGAGGAAGAGTTGTGGATATCCCTGTTTCAGGATTTAAAATTTCTACTGTGGATACAGTATTCCCAGAAATAGAAACGCCACCTACAAGTAAAATCCTTCCATCTGGTAATAACGCTGTTTTGATTTGGCCTTTCGGTTCAGAGATAAAACCTATATAACGAGGATAAGGAAACTTAAATTCAAATTGTTTCCCTGAAAATGCATAGTGTCCAAACGACTCAGGCCTTTGGATGAATAAAGAAATAGGTTCCCTCCATTCGGATCGGGAGGAAACAGAAAATAAAACTCGAACTTTTGTATCGGAAAGAGGAAATACATCTCTGATCACCAAATCGTCTTTATAGTTCTCAGAGATTCTAAAGTTGGATTTTGTGAAATACGAAGCAACTGGTTCACTTAAATTCAAATCTAAAATTTCTGTTTTTACAAACGATGGATAATCATTCGGTTGGTATCTCGAAGTGATTTGAATTTCATTTTGAAAAGTAAGAGATACTAAAATAGCAACAGATCCTCCTGCTAATGTGGAAGGATCAAAAGGATTCTTCGTTTTGTCTTGAATCGTACATTGGAAGAATAAGAAAGTTATGAATAAACTAAAACTGCATCGCATAACCTAACTTCCCGATTCGATCCATTCCCATATAACCTTGGTTTTCCCAGTGAAACTCGAGCCAAACACCCGACTTTTCTTTAGGGTTGGGCCCTAATAGATAAAAATCAAACACATTTGCCGACCAAAGTACAAGAAGTGCGGTTAAGGCTTGTGATAGATTGGTTCTGGAAGTTTCCATTCTTTGCCGATACGGCTCTATCAAATAGTAATTCAAAGCAACCGTTTCAACAACACGAGAGTTTGGTGGAATGCCTACTGCAGATTCATATGCGGCTTTATCATTTCTATAGGTATTGTACTGATACCCTGCATACAGGACACCCAAAGCAAAGATAGACATAATGATTTTTCCTTTTTCTTCTTGTCCGCGTGCATATTGTCCCCATCCAGGAAAAAGAAACGAACGAAAGGCGTACGTTGGATTGTAAGGATTGAACAAGGGTGCATCAGCCAGTGAGGTCTCTGGATTCACAGCGTAAGTGAGGACCGTATCTTCGGACTTCTCCGCATATTCTTTGGTATAAGGCTTTTGTAATTTTTGATTGGTTTTGGACCACTCTCGCAAAGAGGAAATCACATAATTGGAAAGTTCTGAATAAGATACTTCTCCGTTATAGTTGGAATCTGCCCTGCCTTCCAATCCATAAATCAAGAACTTAGTAAAAACTCCATAACCAGACTTGGGATCCTCATAACTGGAATATCCGACTTTAGTAGAATAGAATACAGAGACAATTTCCGAATCTCTAAAACTAGATCCTTCCAAATACTTCCTGCCTTCTTCTCCTTTCCCATCATCCGGGTTTCGACAGGCATCAATAAAAAATACAACTCGTTTTAATTTGTATTTTTTTGTCATCTCAAGGAGTTGTTCTACGGCAATACCTGTCTCAAATGGTTTTTGCGGGTTTGCATCTTCTGGAAGTAAATAAACTCGGTCATTGTAATCGACAACACCGTGCCCAGAGAAATAAAAAACAAATAAATCGTCTGGATTTGTTTCTTCTAATAAGGCTTCAAAATGAGAAAGAATATTATATTTTGTCGGGGTTGAATTGACCGAACCCTCTCGAACTAATGTCTGGATTCGGTTGTATGATCCGTAACTAAACAAAATTTTTGTCATCCCAAGGGCATCACTTTTGGCAGTTTTTAAATCGCCAAGAGCCAACTCTTTATATTCACTGACACCAACGATAAACCCAAACCGTTTCGGATTGGAGTCGGCTACCAAAAAACTTGGTGTAGCAAAAAATAAGAATATTAGGATTTTAGATTTCATTGATATTTTATTCTGATGCTAAGTTTGCTGCTTGTTTTTCCAAACTTAAAGTATTCTCTCCTACTTTCCTAGCATTAATAACTACTTCCCTATTGATTTCATCCATTTTTTGTACAACGGCAACCATTTGGTCTTTGTCTTGGTTTAAAAGTTTTGATTCCTGATCCAATTCCCGAGAAATGGATTCAATCAAATCCAATGCTTCCAATACTTCATTGTTAACATTCTTTTGGGAATTGATTTTGTTCGTGGCCGTTTTAATGACTGCACTCAGAAGTTCGTACTTAGTTTGAAGGGCTTCGGTTTGTTTGAGTGAAGTGGAAGCAAGTTCTGTCCCTTCTTGAATGAACCGATTCGAAGTTGTGATGATTTTTTTGATTTTAGTGGCGTTTTCATTGGAATTTTCTGCAAGTTTTGCCACTTCTTGCGCAACCACTGCAAACCCTCGCCCATGTTCTCCAGCCCTAGCCGCTTCAATAGAAGCATTGAGTGCAAGTAAATTTGTTCGATCGGCAATTTCTGCCATGATATCGTTTACTTCACTCACTTCTTTTTGAGATTCATTGACAGATCTCAGTCTTTCTTCTAAATTTTTTACAGTTTCAGAAAGGACATTACTTCTAGCTTGAAAATCTTCCATATTTGTATTTAATTCTTCAACAGAGGATCCAATTTCAGAAATACTCAGTTTGAGTGTGTCCGATTTATGATTGAGTAAACTGATTTGGTTGTGTTGTTTTCCAATATTGTTTACTGAAGTTTGGATACTTTCAGAAAAAGAAGAAACAAATTCCGTTAATTCATGAATGGACTGATCTTGGGATTCAATCTGAATGTTAAAGTCTGTTGTGATTTCGCGAATGGATTTTAATGTTTTGACGAGTTCTGAACCTACACTCAGCAAATTTTGGTTTAAATTGTTCGCTGTTGTTCTTTCTGTCTCAGCAACCTTTTGTCTTTCTTCGGATTCATTTTTAATTTCGTTTAATAGATTCAGTACAGCAGAAGTTAAATATCCAAAACAAATTAAAAATAAAATTTTAAATACTTCATTTGAAATACCAACCGTACTTTTTTGGCTTTGGAAACCTTCTACTTCTTTAAACTCGACTCCTTGGCCATAACCAATTACCGAAATCATTACCAAACAAAAAGCCGAATAGTATGTGCTCATCAGCAGAGTTCGTTTAGAAAATAAAAACGCAGAATACACTACATAAAAATAATACAATACATAAAGAGTTGGTGACTTAATTAAGTCGGCGGCAACTCCACTTCCACCCATAAGGCCAGATGCAGTGACAGCAAAAAGGACTGTGATGTCCATGAGGATCAGAACCTTAGGAAAAAATGATCCCAACTTTTCTTTTTTGAATAAATAAGCCTGAAGACCTCCATATAAAAACATACAAGTAATGCCAACGAGATAACTCATAGTTTGTAATGTGGTTGATGTTTGGTAAGAACCTAAGGTTGCGATGACGTAAAATCCTGCGAGTAGAAACCTGACTCGGTTGACATACACAGGCCCCAACTCTACCCAGTTTTTCTTTGTTTTTACTGATTCTAAACTAGTGACCTTCGACATAGGATGATGATTGGTGAGTGAAAGCGAATGGAAAGTTATTTTCTTTTTTTACTTCCTGAAAACAAAACTCTGTTGACAAATTATAGTTTAATATTAAACTATTCAATATGGAAACATTAAAGACCAACAACAATCCAGTAGAAAAAAAATTCCACCCAGCATCCGAACGTGGACATGTCAATTTCGGATGGTTGGACAGTCACCATTCCTTTAGTTTTGGGCATTGGTACCATCCCGAAAAAACAAACTTCGGAGCCCTTCGCGTCTTGAATGACGACATCGTGGAACCAAGTATGGGTTTTGGTACCCACCCACACCAGAATATGGAAATAATTTCTATCCCTCTTTTTGGTGAACTGGCTCATAAAGATAGTACCGGAACGAATGGTATCATTCGCACAGGCGATGTACAAATTATGTCTGCAGGTTCGGGCATCCAACACTCGGAGTTCAACCATAGCAGCGAAAAAAAGGTCAATTTTTTGCAAGTCTGGATCCTTCCGAAAGTTGGAGGAATCGAGCCAAGGTATGCACAGAAAACTTTTTCGGAAGCAGGAAGAGTCAATCGGTTCCAAACCGTTGTATCACCCATCGATGAAGAGGCAGTTTGGATCAACCAAGATGCTTACTTTTCCTTGGCTACTCTCGATCCCGGAAAAGAACTTTCTTACTCAGTTCATACAAAAGGACAAGGTGTGTTTACTTTCCTGATCAGTGGTAAGTTAAAAGTGGAAGATACGGTTCTCGAACGCCGCGACGCCGTTGGGTATTCTGGAAAGGATGAGTATCATTTCCAAGCCGAGGTAAAATCGGAAATACTTGTCATAGAAGTTCCGATGAAGTAAATTTTTTAAAGAGGAATCAAACATCCATTGGTTCCTCTTTCTCGTTCCCATCCGATTCTTTTGTAAATTTCCCCTCCTCCATTGTGAAATTTTTTTCATTTATACGAATTTTTTTTCGTGAATATTTCTTCATATAGGTCTAAACTGGCAATAGGAGATTTCCTGATCCAAATAGGAAATCAAAGGAGAATCATAAATGAAAAGTTACCAATGGATTTTGAGTTTTCTTCTTTTTACGCTTTCATGCAATCTTTTTGCTGAAAGTAAGTCCGGCGTTCCACCACAGGAAGCCTTACAAAAATTAATAGAGGGAAACCTTCGATTCACAAAAGGAAAATCCACAAGACCCAACCAGTCCTTGGAAAGGATTCAAGAAGTCTCAAAAAAACAATCCCCGTTTGCAACGATTGTCGGATGTTCCGATTCTCGAGTCCCCAACGAAATTATTTTCGACCAAGGATTAGGTGACTTGTTTATCCTAAGGACAGCAGGCCAAGTTTCGACTTATGCGTCTTGGGGCTCCATTGAATTTTCTGTAGCTGTCCTCGGTGTAAACTTAGTTGTAGTTTTAGGACATTCAAACTGCGGTGCGGTGAATGCTGCTTGTAAATCCAATGATGTACCTGGACATATCATTACACTCACAAATGCAATCAAACCAGCAGCAGAAAAAACCAAACACCTCGAAGGTGATTGGTTAGAACACGCCGTAAAAGCAAACGTTGCCTTACAAGTTACTTCTCTTAGAAAGTTAGATCCGATTCTTTCCAAACGATACAACAATGGAGAAATCCAAATTGTTGGTGCAATTTATGATTTGGAAACAGGGAAAGTAACTTTTCTTGATGAAGAATATATAGTTTCAATTTCGAAATAGGAAATCATATGGATATACTCAGCTCTCTACTTGCGAATCTCCAAACACCAATGTTTCTGGCTTTTTTACTTGGGATTATTGCCACTTTAGTTAAAAGTGATCTAAAATTCCCAGATGGAATGTATACAGGGCTTACAATTTATTTACTCTTTGCCATTGGCTTAAAAGGGGGAGTAAAATTAAATAACACAACGATCCAAGAATTTTACAAACCAGCGATGGTTGCGTTGATCCTTTGTATATCAATTCCAATCATAGCCTATTTTATATTAACAAAGTTAGGAAAATACACTAAAGAAAATGCAGCTGCTTTGGCTGCACATTATGGATCGGTATCTGCTGTAACTTTTAGTGAAGCCCTTGCATTTTTGGAATCTTTACACATTCCTTACGAAGGTTATATGCCGAGTATGTTGGCCATCATGGAAATTCCGGCAATTATCATTGCTCTTTTCCTTCTCAAAGTAAACTCCACTCAAGAGAAAGAAAACTTATCCTGGAAAAAAGTAAACCATGAACTATTTACTGGAAAAGGGACATTACTTTTGATTGGTGGCTTATTGATTGGAATCCTCTCTGGAAAAAAAGGACACGAGCAGTTTGCCCCCTTGTTTGAGGTACCATTTAGAGGGATGTTGATTCTATTCTTATTGGAAGTTGGAATTGTCACTGGACGTCGTCTGGCTGACTTAAAACAGGCAGGAGTTTTTTTAATCGGTTTTGGAATCCTCTTTCCTGTTTTTAATGCAATGATTGGTTTGATTCTTGGCAAATACATAGGTTTGTCTATGGGTGGTGCCACCATCCTTGCTACCTTAAGTGCGAGTGCATCTTATATTGCAGCACCGGCGGCCATTCGGATTGCAATTCCCGAAGCAAGCCCAGCATTGTATTTAACATCTTCACTTGCAATTACCTTCCCATTCAATCTTTCCATTGGGTTACCACTTTATCTTTCCGTTTCTCAATATCTGTATGGAGTATAAAATGAAATTAGAAAAAGCAAAATTAATTACCATTATAGCCGATGAAGCCATTCAGGATAGATTAGTTCAGGAACTAAAATCGGCAGCTGTTAAAGGTTATACGATAAGCGATGCAATCGGTGAAGGTATCAATCAAAAACATCTCACGTCTTGGGAAGGAAAAAACATTCGATTGGAATCTTTGGTATCTGAAGCAAAAGCAAACAAGATCTTTGAAATCATTGCAGAAAAATACTTAGATAAATACCCTATGGTGATTTTTATGAGTGATGTCGAAGTAATCCGTAAAGATAGGTTTAACTAAATTCTTTGAATACTACTTAAAAGGTATGGCCAATATCTAAATAATACAATTGGTCTTCTCTTGAATAAGCATAGTCAAAGAGGATTACGGTTGCTTGGTCCCAAATCAGCCGTAATCCCAAACCACGCGCATGTTTGTAACCGATTGTGTTTACATCACGGAGTTTGTCCCAAACCCTACCCAAATCATAAAACGGAACGATGCTTAATTGAAAAAATTGATCCCATAGAGAAAAACTTCCCACCCGATATCGTAACTCAATATTATAAAAACCAATGACTGGCCCAAAAAAACGTTCTTGTCTATAACCACGAAGGGTGTTCTGTCCACCAAGCGCACCAAACGGACCATCAATGGAAAAAAGATATCGGTATTCAAAAAACGGAACCTCCCCTTCAATTTTTGTGAGTGCCACTCGTTGTGCGATGACAAACTCTTCAAAGAGTTTGGGAAAGGGTTGGTAAAAATTCTTCGCTTGTGCAAAATGTCGAAGGTAATTAAAATCAGATCCAATGGTTCTTTCCGCTTTATTGATATTGTATTCAATGAGCCAACCACGATCCGGATCTGGTTCATAATCCCGTGTATCATAGGCAATCCCACCACGAACATAGTTTAAATTTCCACCGTTCACTCCAATGATTTTACCGGCACTGGCATCTTCTGTAAGTTTTGAGTTCCCTTCAATGGCAGGAACTTTTAAATTTGTTAATGGTTCTCTACCTTCTGCTGATGTTCCATCATACCGCCTAACCGTATTTTTTGAAAATTCAACTCCAGCCCAAACTCTGAAAACTTGGAATATCGTTTTGTCCGCTGCAAATTGTCCATAAGTCGTATCAAATTGATAATCATGGTAATGTTGATTGGAACTTAATTCACGCCCCGGCCCTAGATTTCGTACATAGGAATTAGCATTTTCAAAATCTGAATATGTGGCATTACGAGTGATACGACTACCATCTACATTTCTATCTTTATAATAGAGTGGTTGCAAACTCTCTGAACCAACACCAAAGTACTGATTATATAAACTGGCATCATGGCCCACGTAAACACGCAATCGATAAGCAGTATCAGCAAAATAGGGTGCATCCCATGCTAAATAATTGTTTTGAGTTCCACGATTGGTTCTATAAATTCCTATATTGAACAAATGTTCGTAGGGAGTGTATTTGAAAGAAGAGTCGGATTTGGTTCCGTTATAAAAAATATTGGCAAGGATTCCAAGGCCAGATCCATTAACCGCATCATTTCCGAAAAGCGGAAGTCCTGTCGCATACCAACCTTCTTTTTTTTTAGAAAGTTCGTTCTCGTCTAATTTTTTAAACTCACCAATCCATTCTGGTACATGAGAACTTCTTTCTTCGGCATAAATCGGAACAGAAATCCATGTTGATATCACTACCAACGCAGAAATCAGATTCCGAAAAAACATGGGGGTTATTTTACTTCACGTACTTGGATGGTTTCAACTCGTTCTTCACCAGCAATGATATCGGAAAGGATGACTACTTTTTCACCCATTTGCAGATAACCATTATTCACAAGAGTTTGGATGGCTAGTTTGATTGTTTTTTCCGGGTCAGAAGAAAAATCAACTCGGTAAGGAATGACTCCTCTTGTCATCCAGAGCTTGCGCCTAACAGATGTCATATTTGTAAAGGCGTGAACAATTGGATATTTTGGATGAAACGATGCTAGGTTGTTAGCAGTAATTCCACGACGAGTGATCGCAATGATAGCATGGGCTTGCATGGAATCGGCTAAGTTTGCCGCAGACCTTGCCATCTCCTCTTTTTGATCCTTTGGTTTCCGTTGAGCCGCAAGACCGAGGTTGATCGACATCTCCATACGACGTGCAATTTTATCCAACATCTCCACACATCTTACAGGAAATTTTCCCATAGCGGTTTCACCGGACAACATAATGGCATCAGCTTCTTCATACACGGCATTGGCAACATCGGTTACCTCAGCTCTTGTAGGAGAAGCATTTTGAATCATCGATTCTAATAAGTGGGTGGCCACAATCACACGTTTCCCTTCTTCTTGGCAACGTTTGATGATCCTTCTTTGGACAATGGGTAGTTCTTCGATTTCGATTTCTACTCCCAAATCCCCTCGGGCCACCATAATCCCATCGGACTCGCGAATGATGGCATCTAGGTTTTTTAAACCTTCTTGGTCTTCGATTTTTGCGATGATTTGTGCATGATGATTTTTTTCATCAATGATTCCCCGTAGTTGGATCACGTCTTCCGGTGTACGAACAAAAGACAAAGCTACAAAATCAATATCTTCTTCTAAACCAAATATAATGTCCTTTAAATCTTTTGGAGTAATCGAAGGTAAATTAACTCGAATCCCAGGTAGGTTGATATGTTTTCTAGATCCAAGCTTACCACCATCTAACACAGTACAAACGAGCTCATTTTCTCGAATCTCTTGCACAGCGAGGTTGATGAGTCCGTTATCGACAGTAACTTTATCACCAACCTTTAGGTCTTTTACAATATCACGATAATTCACAAAAACACTTTGGGCTTCGGCTTCCATCCCTGGAATGATATGGAAAGTAAAAGTTTCACCCACTTTTAAGTGGAGGTCATTTTGGACATCCCCAGTTCGAATTTCCGGTCCTTGTGTATCGAGAAGGATGGAGATTGGTTGTTTGTGTAATTCATCTTTATTGAGTGATTTGATGATACGAATGATCTTTCTATGAAACTCATGATCTCCATGACTCATATTGATCCTTGCAATGTTCATCCCGGCCAAAGCCAGGCTTCGGATCATTTCTTTGGAAGCGGTCGCAGGACCAATGGTGCAAACGATTTTTGTTTTTCGAGCTCTTAGTTGTTCAATAGCAGGCATAGTTTTAAGGTTTTAACCGGGGTAAGATTCTATTCAGAAAGTCTAATTGCGATTCCGCAATGTCAAATTTCTCTTGGTTCGGGAATTTTTCGCTTCGTTGGCGGTCGCTTTCAGCTTTCACTTTATCAAAAAGTTTTTTGCCATATCGTTTTAGATATCCTGTGGAAACAAGGATCGGCCAGGGAAATTTTTCTCTTTGGTTTCTTATAGGAAAACTATAGATTTCTTTTCCGCCAAATTTTTTTAAGAAAAAGATCAAATTCTCTTCCGTAAACTTTCCATTTAATTTAGAAAGTACATACTCACGGTCAGGATACACTCCAAATTCCCAAGCCTCATCCAAAATTCGGATGATAGATTCAATGGATTCTTTCCATTTTTTTTCTTCTTCGGGGCTACCTTGTTTTACTGGTTCGGAATCTTCTTCCCCACCATTAAATCCAGCGGTAGAGGCTTCCGCTTGGTGTGTCTGTTTTGACTTTTTTTCTGCTTCTTTTTCGGTCTCTTCTCTCTCTTTCAGACGAGCTTTAACAAGGCGATCCCTTTCTTGAGATATTTTTTTAGCTTTTTGGCTCGCCAAATCCCTGTTTAACTGCTGTTGCAGCCGCGCTTTAATTGGCGGAATTTCAAACTTATGGACAGTCATACTACCCATAATCATTCGCCAAATCCTTGTAAAAAATGGGAGAAACTGAAATAAACTTTGGGCTTCAATTTCTTCCAACAAACGTTTGGGACTTTCATCATTCATATGAAGGGTCACATTCATTTGATTTAATACTCGGATTTCTAAATCAGAATGTTTGATTTGGAAAGTTCTTTTAGCCGATTCAATTGCTTGAGGAATACAGGATTTATGTAGGATAAATTCGTTATAAACTTTGTTATCAGCATATTCCGTATATAATAGTTCCGGTTGTGCAAGAAGAGAGGCGCGGAACTCATCTGTCAAAGGTTCCCCACTCACACGAAGTAAGTTAACCTCAACAATCCGGCCTGCTTCCGCAAGGAAAGCCATAAGATCGTCAATTTGTTGTTTTCGTTTTTGTTTTTCTTCTCTTTCTTTATCTTTTTCGATAATCTCATTAAGAACCAAACACTCTTCGATTAAAGTTTTTTGGTCTCCATAAGAATCATTCATGTAACCTTTAATTTCTGTTAATAGATTACGCGGAGAACTCCAAGAATCCTCGGTGATCTCTCCCATAACTCCTAAATTTTTTAAGGCAGGGTAAATTGTATTTTTTGTATAATCTATATAACCATCATAACGATCAGCAATTTCGGATGGCCGATTGTATAAAAACACACTTTTATTTGCAGGTCTTGAGGCTGAATCATTCCGGAAAAAAAACAGAATTTTATCATCCACCAATTGTTTCAAAATTGGTTTCAAATGGATGATGATGGTTGCATCCTTTTGTACTTTTGTTTTGTCATAAGGGCACTGGAACAAGTTTCCAATTTCCGTAGATGCATAAGTATCAAACAGACGGTTAGAATCAACCGCGGCTTTGATGACTTTTCGCATTTTCTCTTTTCCAACGTATTTTCTTTTTTCGTTAAACCATCCTTTGATGGCGGCAGTAGAGAGTTCGTTCAAACCTAGTGCATATCGAAAAGCAGTTCCCCCATCGGATGTTGTGGGTCTTGCAAATACAGTATTGTGTTTGATAAAGGTTTTTGGATTTTCAGGATCACCAGGTTCATTGGGGTGAAACTCAAGCACATTCAATTTTCTGATGATGGCAGGATTTTGTTTATAACTTAGATCGATCACATAGTTTTCTGTACGATCTCGATCAATCGAACTATCACGTTCAATTTGTTCAACGTTTGGCAAAACTTTGTTTTGTAAAAACTTATCTGTCCACTCGAAGATCACCAGCAAAACTTTATAGATCCCTTTATAGGAAAAGTCCCCCCGTGAATCCATAGCCTGTACCTTTTGGAGACAGGCCGTGTAATCCATAACTTTTAATTCCGGGAGGTTGGGATCTAACATTTACCTAAAACTTTCCTTAGTTAAAAAATCCTTTTTTATACAGTAACTCTGCATTCAAAATGGCAGCGCCCGCTGCACCTCGAATCGTGTTATGCGAAAGGACTACCCATTTCCAATCCAAAATTGGATCTTCTCTCAACCTTCCGACAACTGTTGTCATTCCTCTTCCCGTCTCTAAATCCAGACGAGGTTGAGGCCTATCATTTTCTTCGCGGTAGAGGATAGCCGGGTTTGGTGCAAACGGCAATCCCAATTTCTGCGGTTCGCCTTGAAAATCGGCCCAAACCTTAAGAATCTCCTCTTTTTTTGGCTTTTTATCAAAAGAAACAGAAACACAAACCGTATGTCCGTCAAAAACGGGAACTCGATTGCAATGAGCCGAAATTTTAAAATCGGCCGATTGGATGATTCCATCTTTTACAGTTCCCAAACATTTTTGTGGTTCGATTTCCGCTTTGTCTTCTTCACCACCGATGTAAGGAACCACATTACCAAGAATGTCCATAGTCGGAACTCCCGGATAACCTGCACCAGAAATGGCCTGCATGGAAAATAACATAACAGACTTTAAACCAAAAGCATCCATTAAAGGTTTTAAGGAAATGGTAACACCCATAATCGTACAATTGGAATTGGTGATGATTTTTCCTTTGGTCTTTTGGAATTGTAAAACATCCAAATGATGTGCATTCACTTCTGCAGAGAGGATCGGAACGTTCGCATCCATTCTATGGTTTTTCGAATTAGAAAGAACCATCACTCCTGCTTCCGCATAAGCAGTTTCCACTTCTCCAGCAATCGATGCATCAAGACCGCTGAACACGAGTTGCACGCCCTTCGTAACTTCAGGATTGGGTAAGGTAATGATAATGTCTTTTGCGTAAGCAGGGATATCGGATGAAATCTTCCAACGAGATTTCATTACCTCACCATAAGTTTGGCCGGCACTTTTTTCTGAAGCTGCCAAATGAGTCACCGTAAAATAAGGGTGATTCTCCAAAAGTTGAATGAATCTTTGACCGACGGAACCTGTTGCTCCCAGGACTCCAACTTTGATTTTTTCCATAAAATTCCTTATCTAATGTAAGGATTGAAAAACATCCTATTTCGGAAAGAGATTTCCAATTCTTTTGGCATAAATCGGATTCATTTGTTCCATTCCCACATAAGTAAAGTGGTGGAAGTCGGAAAAACCCTGCATGGGTAGGCTTCGGTGTATGTCCCAATAATAGACTGACCCTCCTGCCAAAGATTCCAGGTAAGCCAGATGGTTCTGATACCAAGGTGAGTCTTCATACCAATCGAGGGAAATGGGACTCTCTGGATTATTGATGAGCAAAAAACGAACATTTCTCTCCCGGAAATGATCTGCGATTTTTTTAAGATACCGAAAGTGGAAATAAGGCCGAAAGGTTTCCGTACGAATCCTTTCTTTTGCCAATTTTAAGGCGACGAGGTAACCAATTCCAGGTCGTTTCTCAAGTCCCTCTAAAAGTCGGTAATGGAAATACTTCCGATATTCTTCGTCTTTCATTCCTAAGTAACGAAAGTCCTCGGTTCTAGGCTCCCTTTGGTATTGGATTCCAGACTTTGCTTCTTCCAGTCCAAACGTTTGTTCGAGTCGCACTCCCATAGGATCCGAATGGTAGTCCAAATACGCACCCGTTGCCTCGTTTGCAAACCACACCCTTTCTAGTTTTACAGTGACTAACTTTTTTTCTTGGAAGAATTTTGGATCTAAGTGGAGTTTGACCCAACCTTCACGGGTGAGGATAATTTCCTCGCGTGTGGTTCCATTCGAAATTTCCATCCGACAAGGTTTCCCAGCCAAAAGAAATGAAGTCACCTCCACCCAGAACCCCTTGTTTTTAATTTTCTCAGTGGGGAAAAAACTAAAACTCTGCCCCGTCCATCCAAGACCATTAATTCCTTCTGGAATCAGAACCCCCGCATAAGCATGGTAACTTGTATTTCGACCAAATCGGTGTTGGATTAAGTTCTGTAAGTTTTGTAGATAAATATCTTTATAACGATAAAAAGAAAATGCTGAGGACAGTAAATACCTAGATCGGGTTTCCCAGTCCATGGAAGTGCCAACTTCTTTTAATGTTTCCCATGGAAATAACCATAAAGACTGAGGAGCTTCTTCGAAAGTGAGCGCGTCTCTCACAACTACAGATTCATCTACGGAATCATTTCTACCTTCAGGGAACATAACATAAGTTCTGTGAAGCCTATAATCTATAAAATTTACAGGATAAACGACTAGGTCCGGCTCTAAAGGATCCAACCAATTCAGTAATAAATATACATAAAGCGGACTATTCCCCGCATACGCTAAATAAAAAACGTCCACGTCCAAACCAAAATCACCAAGTAAGGACTCACTTAGTTTTTTTGCATCAATCGAATAATAAGCAACCGAACTTCCCACAATGATGATTCTTTTTTTGGTTTTAGGAAGGTTTCGAATCCTCTCATACTCATATAAAAAATTAAAGAAATGATTGGTGTTCCAGGGTGATTCATTCGGCAATAAAAACTGAAGTTTTCTAAAAAACAAATAATCAATCGCGAATAGGGAAAAAAGAAAAAAAGATATAAATAATAACCTCTGCTTCATACCACCCTCTAAAAGACAAAATACACGAATGGTTTGCTATCTGCCGAAAACAAAACGATCAAAATGAGAGATAGAGACGCCAAAACACCGAAAATAGCCGTTTTTCCTAAGGAAATTTCCCATTTTTTAAATCCAGCTAACAATTGTCTGTTGTCTCGAAAATAAAAACTTCCAAAGATATGTCCGAAAAGCAAGAAAACCAAACAATAAACAAAGGTCATTTCAAAGGTATATGGCAGAGAAAAACCTTCTTTTTTGGAAAAAAGGCCCTGTAGGTAGCACAGAGAACTACCAAAATCACTACTTCGAAAGAAAACCCAGAGTAAACTTACAGAAATAAATGTGAAAAGGATACGAAACCATCGCATCCATTCCAAAGCCCAAAACCGAAACCTCTGGAAAACCAGTCTTTCTAAAATAAGTAAAATCCCATGACACATGCCCCATACTAAAAAGTTCCAGGAAGCCCCATGCCAAATTCCACCAATGGCCATCACAAGAAACAAGTTCCGGTAAGTGTACAAAACACTTTTCCGATTCCCTCCAAGGCTAATGTATATATATTTCTTAAGCCATTGGGATAGGGAAATATGCCAACGTGTCCAAAATTCCGAAAATCCAGCCGACAAGTAAGGCATCTTAAAATTTTCAGGCAGCCGAAACCCAAAGAGAAGTGCCGCGCCCTGGGCAATGTCTGTGTAACCTGAAAAGTCACAATAAATCTGAAAAGAATAGGAAAACATACCCAACCACAAAGCTTTCGTCGAAACCTCTGCCGTGTGCAAAAAAACAAAGTCGGAGGTTTCGGCCAAATGGTCAGCCAACACCATTTTTTTAAATAAACCAAGCAAAATGAGAAACACTGCAAAAAGCACCGGGATTCTCGAAAAGAAGAGTGGCCTACGAATTTGAGGCAAAAAGGACTTAGCGGTGACAATCGGGCCTGCCACCAACTGCGGAAAAAAGGAAAGAAATAGTAAATACGAGAAAAACCGTCTCTCAGGCTTCAATTCCTTCCGGTAAACATCCACTAAATAGGAAATGGACTGAAAGGTGTAAAAAGAAATCCCTACCGGCAGGAGGACAGATGACCAAAAACCCGGGGGAAATAATGAGACACCAGCAAAATACGCCCAATTTTGATCAATAAAATGACCATATTTAAAGAATATCAAAATTCCAAGGCTATTTGCGAGAGAAATCCCCAAAATTGACTTTCGCAAAACCGCGGAGTCCAAAAAATCTAGCGTCCTAGCCAACCAAAAATCGACAAAGGCCACCCATAGTAATAATAGAAAGTAAAGCGGGTTCCAAAAACAATAAAAAATCGCACTGATAATAATCAAATAAATGGTCAATATTGATGCACTGCATGCATTATTATAGACATATTTAAGACTATATTTAAGCAATAGTATGCGTAAAATATACCACCCCAGCAAGGAACCAACAAAGAATATCCCGAAAATTGCGGAATTAAAAAGCATGTTTATGACTAAAAATAATCAATTAGACATTGTATTTGCATTTCACGCCACAATTGGGGCATGTGCAGGTCACTTCCGCCTTGACCCTCCGCCCTTGAGCCCCTTCCACCTTGCCGACAGCCACAAATTCAAAGACAATTCCCTCTGGAACAAAGTGCCCAGACCCGTATTTTGCCGTCCCTTCAATCAAATTGGAGCAGGCGTGGCATTTTACCCTAAGTCGTATCGTTTCCGCCATATAAAAAAGAACGGTGAGTTGGGAGGAGCACCCTGGCAACCACTATTCAAATCACTGCCAGATTTACATGAGGGTGTATTCCTGCTACACATGACTTTTTGGCAGCTTTTACTCCTGTTTTTGCTCGATTTGATTCGGTTCCCGCAGAAATCCCCGAAACCTGGCCAAAGGCCTAGATGGACTAGGGAAATTCGGATATCCGCCTGATTATGGTCACTTCTGGTTGCCTGGTTAATGTTTTTGATTTGAATTTGCTGTTAAAACCTTCCTGTGCCGCCTACAGCTCCCATTCGCTCGGATTGGCCGTATTTTGCAGGATTTCTCCAACAAGCCCACTCTCTAACCTCCAATAGGCGAAAACACCCCAAAATTAGAAATGCCCAATTCCTGCCACTCTCGAGTAAGGCCACTATTCCCTTCAAAAGTTTTGTGCTCTTCTTTTCGAAAGAGCCCAGAAGATGAGCCGAAAGGGATAGAGCCACTTTTCTGACCTAGTTTGGGCGCACCAAACAATCGCCCACTCTTCGTCTGCCCCTTCCAGGACATGCCGGTCACAGGCCGCCGCAGGAGGAACAGTAGATGCCCATACCCAAACACTAGCGAATCGCCGAACCAATGCTTGGTGGCCGATTTTGGTCAAATAACCCTGAGGCATTGCATAGGCAGTAAATGCCTAAAATTTGGCAGTTTTTTCAATTCTAGTGGCTACTCAGACGAATGACTGACTAGCCCGGTATAGAATCTGACTTAAATGCTTAAAAATGGTCATTTTTAGAGGATTTGGGAGGAATCTAGGGCTATGTCCCTTTAAGAAGAAAATAGCAATCCTGGCCTGTGCGCAGCACAGGAGGGTTCTGATAAGATCGAATTGGGAGGTTTTTACGAATTTTTGGAGCTAGGTTTAGGGGAAGACTTCCCCTTCTTTACAGGACTTGTTGGTTTACTGCTACTGCCTTTGGATTTTGAGACAGGGGTTGTTTTTTTGGCAGATTTAGCGCTGCTTCGATCCGCTCCTGATCGTTCCTCGTCCCCGGATAAAAGGTCACTAGGAACTCTTCCATTCCGTTTGACCATGTAGATGAAATGTCGGACATACTGTGTGTATGGTTCCGGAATGGTCTTAGGATCAAAGTTTTTTGGATCTTGGAGGAGCTGGTTGACATGCGCCAGAGGGAGGTCATCCTTACTGGTTGCCATAAGAATTTCCAATCGTTTGCAGATCTCTGAGTCATTGACTTCTGTAGAGAGTTTTCGCATGGCATTGAGAAATTTTTGGAAGGCAACTCGCTTCGGCTGAGACATATCCCCAGAAAACCAAAAAGTCCTGGGCTGGCAATCGATTTTACAAAGGAATCCTCAGGGTTGGCCTCAAAAGCAGAAGCCCCTACACCCGTTTGTCCTATGCGGGTTTCAGATGGATTCGTAAAATTTCTAACAGATACTTCTTCCAAACAAAATAGAGTCTTAAAATTTGCAGATTCCAAATTAGTAAATTTAGAGGTGCTGGATGTAAGTTTGGTGTTGTTAGGAGAGAAGGAATTTTCTGCAGTAGCTAGTTCTGTTGTTTTAGGAACTACCACTTCAATAACCAATCCGTCTTTTAGCTCTATTGGCGTGAGAAGTTCATCGTTTGGGATAATGACTGGAAGGTCTACTTCTTCAGCCATAAGGCCAGAAACAGGAAAAATAAAAATCACTGTGAGCAAAACCAAAAGGGCGCTCATTTGCAACTTTTGTGCCAGTTTTTTTATTTTTTCAAGGAAAATCATAGGATTATCCTCAGTTTTCACCGAATTCTTACAAAAATAAAGCTTTTTTTAGGTGATTTTGGTTATTTTTTTAGAATCTGAGAGCGCACTCGGAGCTTCCATTCCCAGAGGACAATTTCATGTTCTAGGTCTTGGGCCGTCTCTTGTTCTTTTGCCAGGAGGGCGTAGATCATATGAGAGATCTCTTTGGAAAAACCGGCGTCCAATTCCTTCTCAAAATCTTCTACACGAAATTCCAAAATAAGAACTGCCAAACGAAATGCTTCGTTCATGGCAATGAGTTGGTTTTTCACCACATCTAATTCTGGTTTTTTTAATTCATTTTTGATCATCACATCCAGGAAGGTTCGGATGAACATTACATCGTCTGAGGAAAGATGAAAGTCAAGGAGGAGTTGTTTTACCTTATCAAGCTCCATAGCCCGAAGGTGGATCCTTGCTAAAAAGACAGGGTTCTCGCTGTAAGTATTTAGGTTTTGGTTTTTGGCAACGTCAGTGGCTCGCACCTTGTCATAATCCACCACACCCTTGTCCTTGGACTCATCCGTTTTCGGTGTTTGGGATTCCGCCGAAGTATTGATCCGTTTTTTGATCACAAGGATATTCATACTCGGGTATCTGATTTTAAAGGAAACCATGTCGGAACGTGGGATTTCTTCATCCACAACCAAAAATTGGGCCTGCTCCCCTCTCTCCCAAGCTGCCATTAATTCTTCTTTGTTTTTATAGTGGTAGATGACGACAGGGAGGACATCGCTTAGGCTTCCCGTTCCAAGATAGATGGTTTTGATTTCATTAGAAAAGCCATGTTGGTAGGGAATGACAAGTTTTCCTGCTTTGACATTCACAAAGGAAAGTTCCCCCAGATGGAAGTGGGAAACGTCAAAATCGTCTCCAAAAAACCCAACCCTTGGGACATTGACAACAATGGAATTGTTCCGGGCACCTTTGGGGACTTCCGGTCCAGAATCAGTAAAAACGACGTAGGTTAGCTTGGAGAGTCGAACTTTAACTAAAAAACCAGCGGGGGTTTTCCGTTCTTCGTATACAGTATCATCCATCTTTACATTAAACCAAGCTGTTTCATTTTATATTGGAGGGATCCCCTCGAAATACCCAAGGCCTTTGCCATCCGGATTTGATTCCCCGAAAAGATCCGCATAGCCAGAAGAATCTTCTGCCTTTCTAAGGCCTCGGTTCCACGCCGCAAGTCTAAATCTTCGGCATCGGGAATCTCCAAATCCATTTTGGATTTTCCTGGTTCTAAATCTGCAGGTTCTACCTGGTTCGTACGACAGGTGAGAATCCCGGTCAAAATGGCGTTTCGAAGGTCTGTGAAATTTTCCGCATACCCTCTGGAAACCAATTCTTGCAAACTTCGATCGCCCAATTGCAAACCAGATCGGTTCTGAGAATCACATAATTCTTCAAATATGGCCTGGACCAAAGACTGCAATTTCGTTTTGGGAAGGAACCTAAGCGATGGTAGTACCAACGAATTTTTTCGAAGAAATCTTTCAAACTCTGGCAATAATTCTTGGCCCGATTCTTCGGACCCAAGTAAAAATAGTGAGCCGGTATACCCAGACTTGGTCCACCAGTCGGAGAGGATTTGTTGTTGGCCTAAACTGAGAGCCTGGATTCCTACAAGAACCAAACTCCCCTGCCTGGACTCTGCCCCCCAATGAGACAGGGCTTTTTCCAGTTTTCCAAAATGCTCTGGTAATGATTCCACAACCAAAAAGGGAGCGCCGGGGAGATGGGATTGGTGGATCCACTTTGCTAATGTTTTTTTACCAGAGCCGGCTTGGCCAAGAATGGTCAGAACTTTTTGACTCGCAAACTCCCTTCTGGCTAAATCCAAATTAGGAATTTCTTTCCGGTATAAGGAATGCGAATTCCCTTCTCGCATTGAATCTGAAACTTCCAAACTGGGTTTGGATTTCGCCCATTCGGTTCCGATCTTGTCGGCAAAAAGGCTTAGAAAAATTGCAAAAGGAAGGTGGCTTGCCTCCTCCATTTCCGCTAATAAAAAACCAATCTCGGTTTTTTTGGATGAGATCCGAATGGCGCAGGCGTTTGTATTTTTTCCGAATAATTCAAATTCCTTTCCGGAAAAAACTACGGGCTCTGGTGAGTGCATTAGTTCTTCCCAATGATCAGAACCTCGGTTTAGAAACGAATAATAAAACCCATCTTCTCCGTATCCGAAACTGGCAGATTCATAAAAAGAATCTTCGCCCTCTGCTTTCAAAACTACAACTCCAGCAGAGAATCCAAGTTCCGTACATAACCCTTCCCACAAAATCGGAAGGACAGAATCCATCCAATCCTTGCCCGTTTTTTCAGAGGCAAGTAGGGAAATGGCTTGAGAAGGCATGTTATGAAACTGTTTAAATTTAATCACTTTGTCAAGTACGTACCTATTTGAATGTCGGATGTCCGACGTAAACAGAGGAGATAGTTTTTGCTAATTTTCAGTATGTCGGATGTCCGACAATGGAGAGAGAAGGGGCCGAAAAATCCTTTTTTTGCGCCTTTCTAAAAATACAATTGATCCCAAATTTTCGGCAAGAAAGCATACCATTTGGGAAGGGAAAAAGAGACAGATGATCACGATTGCAGTTGCAAACCAAAAAGGCGGAGAAGGAAAGACCACTACTTCTTTGAATCTTGCCATGGGTCTCGCCCGTCGGAATCATAAGACCTTACTCATTGATATGGATCCGCAGGCAAATTCCACGGGAATATTTTTAAACCCAGAGACGGTGGAAAAAGACCTAGCTCATCTCTTCCAAAACTCCACTAGCCTAAAAGATATCATTGCGCCTGCATATAACGAACATTTGTGGGTAGCGCCATCTAGCATGCGCTTGGCGGAAATGGAAACAGTTTCTGTGAACTCTGTAGAGGCTCCGTATATTTTAAGGGACTCACTTTCAGGAATCAAAGATTTTGAATTTGTTATCATTGACTGCCCCCCTTCTCTTTCCATTTTCACAGTGAACAGTTTGGTAGCCGCCAATTACGTCCTCATTCCCCTCCAAGCAGAAAAGTTCTCCATGGACGGAATCATGGGTTTACAACAAACCATCTCCTCGATCAAAAAAAGGATCAACCCTGAGCTGGAAATTTTAGGTGCACTCATCACCCAACTCAAACCCCAGACCCTACTCACAAAAACCATCCTTCCCGTTTTGACAAAATACTTCCGTATCTTCGAACATACAATTTCAGACGGAGTAGCGATCGGCGAAAGTCACCTGGCAAAAAAATCGGTCTATGATTACAACCGGACTTCTAGACAGTCCCAAGAATATGAAGGTTTTATTGAAGAGGTTTTAAATGAGCTCAAAAAGTAAACGCCTCGGAACTCTTGCTGACATCTACCAAGCTGAAAATTTAGATGGGACCATTCGAACCATTCGGATGGACAAAATCCAACCTTCAGAACACCAACCAAGACAAGAAAGAAAAAAAGGAATTGAGGAACTTGCTCAGACCTTAAAAGTGGATGGCCTTTTGCAACCCATCATTGTCTCCAAAGGAGAGAGAGAAGGCAGCTATAAAATCATCGCCGGGGAACGGAGATACCATGCAGCCAAATCCTTAGGTTGGTCCGAAATCGAATGTAAAATTCTCAATCGACCCGACAAAGAAATTTATAAATTAGCAGTCATAGAAAACCTCCAAAGAGAAAACCTGTCTCCCTATGAAGAGGTGGATGCCCTTCTCTTCCTAAAAAACTCCCATAGTTACACTGACCAAGAATTGGGTGATCTTTTTGGGAAAAGTCGGAGTTATATGACAGAGGTTCTTTCCATCACTTCAATGTCGAAAGAGGATCTGGAGAAATGCAAAAAAAATGAGATCTACAATAAAAACCTTTTGGTGCAAGCGGCTCAGGCTGCCAAAAAAGGAAGTCTAGATGAATTTTTAACCCTTTTCCACAAAGGGGCCCTAAAAACCGTTAGGGATGCAAAAGATTTTAACAAACAAACAAAATCCGGGGAACCAAACATTGGAAAATCACAAACCCTTTCCGGATACAAAATCCGTAGAACGGGAGCTGGGATCCAAATTTTGTCGGATGATGAAATCCTCCTAGGTGATATTTATAAATTCATCCGCAAAGAGTTGGTGAAAAAATACGGGGATTCGGCATAACCTTATCAAGTACTAAGCAGTCAAGTACTTAGGAAAAAAATTTTTAGTACTTCCCGGGAAAATTACTGTACGAACTTGACACCTGTCGGATTCCGACAATAATGTGACATAATTAAAGTGATTTGAGTTTGAGCAAACGTTTCTTGAGACCCAAGAGACGTGGGATCTTTAGTATCCCAACCCGAAACATAAAAAAATTCCCCTGGTGATCCAGGGGGTCGGGGTTTCCCGAAGGAATGTTGTTGGATGAGACATAATTAACATTATGTCAGATAATGTCAACTCCTTCGTAAAATTTGCTTAAATTTGGTTTAATTTTTGCAGAAAAGCGGAGGAGCTTTTGTGAGCGACCAGCGGCATCCCTATATCCGTCTGATGACCGACATCATAGATTCAGGTGTTTGGGCAGAGCTATCCCATGCGGCCAAAACACTCTACCCAGTGCTTTTGAAGTTCAGCGATTACAATTTCAAACCTGTTTGGCCCAATACAGAAACATTGATGAGGCTAACAGGATTCAAAACTAAAAAGTCGATTGTATCAGCCAAAAAGGAACTCACGCAAGCGGGCCTACTCTACCAAGTCCCGGGCAGCGGAAGGACCTCGACCAGATACCATTTCTCTTTCCATTATGAGGGTTCCAGGATTACCCCTCTGGGGGATACGAATTTACCTCCCAGGGATCTCGAAATGGGCCTCTCTGGGGGGTCGAAACTGGCGAGCAAGGGGGGTGCAGATGGAACCCCTAACCATATTAATATAACTATATCTAATACAAACAATGTACCGGCGGTGCCGGCACCTTCGGAGATGAGTAAGGAAAGGGAAAAGAAAAAAGCATTCGAAAATTTGGTGGATCTCTTCGGACCTGAAATTGCTTTAGAAGCTTATCAGAAAGCAGTATCCTTACATATGGAATCGAACTCCTCTTACCTTCAGACACTTTGTAGGGAGCTCGTATCCTCTCAACGGAAGGAAGTGCTTAAAACTGAGCAGAAAAATCCAGAAGCAGATGTTTTCTCTCATCCGGCATCTTGGGCAGGATTTTTATCTTGGGCGAGCAAAGAACTGACTCAATCCTCGTGGAACCAGCTCGAAAGAATGCAGGTAGAAACCGACGGGAACGTGATTATAGTCACTTCTTCTCTGTTAGGGCATTTGCGTCAAATTGTGCAGATGTATTTTACGGAAAAAGTGAAACCAGCAGTTCTCGTTGTATTTTCAGAGAAAGAAGAGGGATCACGCCTCAGTGAAATTCGATAGACTGGATAGAAAAACGGTATTTTTTGGAAGGAATTAGCATACAAAGCGCAATGAAAGATCATTTAATCCGCACAAGCCACCCCTACTCTTTACCTATCAAATCTGTTTCTACTTCAGGAACTTACGAAGTCAAAAACGAAGAATTTTTATCCTTTTTTGAAGAAAAGGAGCAGTCCTCACTTTCTTCTATCATCTTTAAGTTTGATGATGTTGTTTATTTTAATGGGATCGAACTTCTTCCCGGAAAAGATGGTTTGGATTTTTTTCCTGATTCTTTCCGATTTGAATTGTCCCATGATGGAAAGTATTGGGAACCCATTTTACAAGAATCCTCTTTCAGGAAATCATTCAAAACTTCCGCAAAATGGCTATTTTCTCTTACTAGCGCTCGTTATGTGAAGTTTGTTTCTAAAATATCAAGAAAAGCAAGTAACGGTAAAAATCGGATTAGTTTTGGTCAGTTAAAAATTCTCATCACGGGAATCCAATCCATCCAAGCAAGTTCAGAACTGGACAGATTGTATGTAAAAGAAAATCTTTTTGATACAAGGCCTGACTACGGTTGGTCATCTAAAAAGAAAGAAGAACCAGAAGAAGAGTATTTGATTTTGGATATGGGATCTGTGAACCGCATTGAAGAGATGCGAATGCTCACAAAAAATGATCCTACAACAAATTTTCCGGAAAGGTTTGTTACTTATTATAGCGAAGATGATCTGACTTGGCACCAGTTACACGAGGAGAATTTCTTTTTATCGGAACCTGGGACTTGGTATAAATGGAGATTTTCTGCAGTCAATTTACGATTTCTGAAATTGGTTTTTTTTCAAGAGAAACAACCAAATAAAAAAGATTACATCACCGAAGTCATAGAACTCGAATTGTATTCTAGTCCTGATAAAAAAGATTACGGCGGACCTACGAGAGAACCTCTCCCCTATGCTTCAGTGCTTCGTTCGGGGATCATTCGATTGGCCGTGGATGGTGAGGTGAAAGAAGGTGTTGTGGTGCAAGCCAACGACAGGCGCCTTCGGGATGCCACTACTGAATACCGCGGAATTGTTGAGTTAGCATCGGACGGAGAAGAAAAACCGGGGGTTGCGGTTCAAGGAAATGATAAACGCCTAAAAATCGCCACTGAACTTACTCATGGTCTAGTTAGGTTGGCTAGAAGTGGAGAATCAAGACCCGGACTTGTTGTGCAATCAGACGATGAACGTTTACGAAGTGCATCTACCGAACACCCAGGGATCGTTGAGCTTGCGTTAGATGGGGAAACTCGTCCAGGTGTCGCCGTTCAAGGGAATGACTCTCGATTGCGAGTAGCCACAAAAAAAACAATTGGTCTTGTACAACTTGCTGAATCTGGTGAAGTTGCCATTGATAAGGTGGTTACTGGAGATGATCCAAGGCTTCGTGATGCCACAAACACTGCCAAAGGAATTGTACAACTTGCGCCGAATGGAGGAGAAGAACCGAATACAGTCGTTCAAGGTAATGACAAACGACTGCGCCATGCAAGCACTGAATTACATGGAATCGTACAACTCGGCCACTCCGGCGAAAACAAACCAGGTGTTGTTGTCCAAGGTAATGACAAACGATTGGCAAAAGCTGGATTTGAGGAAGCAGGGATTGTATTACTTGCAAACCATGGAGAGTCTATTCCTGGTAAGGTGGTGCTCTCTGATGATCCAAGGTTGTCTGACAAAAGAGATCCTAAACCACACACACATCCTTATGCGGAAAAAGAACATGATTTTAATTCCCACACAGGGCTCTTAAAAATTACGGGAGAGGCTGAAGGTTTTATTAAGGGATTTGTTCCTCCACAAGGAAAAGATGCCATCATTTACGGAAAAAATACCAAACAAGGTACTGGGGTCTCTGGTGTTTCTACACACATAGGAGTTTCCGGTTTTGGGGATTCCGTTGGTGTCTATGGAATTTCTAAAGGAAGGGAACCCAAACAATCTGCTGGAATTTTAGGTGCCGGAACTACGGCGCCTGGTGGAAGGTTTTTATCTCAAAGTGATTTTGCACTAGTTGTGGATGGAAAAGGGATTCCTGAGTTAGAACTTTCTGGTTCAGGAAAAGCCATTTATGCTAGTGGTGAGTCTTTGTTTGAAGGAAATCTACGGATCACAAAAGATGGCGGCGAAGAATGTATCGCTCGTTATTTCCGATTGGATGGGAAAGATGTTGTGACTGCGGGAGACCTTCTTGTAGCAACGGAAGAACCTGGAGTTCTTGGAAGATCCAAACACCCCTACTCCACAAACGTGATTGGAGTTTGTGTGGCCAGTGCCCATCTGGTTTTTGGAAAACAAGAGAAGGCTGTGGAGTATGTGCTTGTGGCTTTACTTGGGATCACCAAAATCCATGTGGATGCAACACAAGTTCCTATTTATCCAGGAGATCTTTTGGTATCAGGACTTTCTTCTGGCCATGCAGTAAAAGCAGACCCATCCAAGTTGAAACCGGGAATGCTTGTGGCAAAAGCAGTGGAAGCTTGCAAAAGAGACAAAGGGAATATCCTTTGTATGTTAACTTTCTCCTAAAAACAAAGGAAGTGAGGTGGGTTTTTGAATGAAACCCGCCTCGACCGCACGTTTGAGAAGATACTCTACTGCACCGTGACCTTCCGTTCCTAGGTTTTTTGTATAATCATTCACATACAAATTAATATGAGATTTGATCACCGCATCATCTTTGTTTTGCGAATTAGTTCTGATATAATCCATCATCTCTTTAGGTTCTAAATAGGCAGATTTCAAACTTTCCCGAAGATTTGCCTGAAACTTGAGTGCTTCCTCTCGTGGGATGTCTCTACGGATTGCGATGGCACCTAGTGGGATGGGATAACCTGTAGAACTTTCCCACCATTCTCCAAGATCCACAACTTTTTCCATTCCTCTTGCTTCGTAAGTAAATCTTTCTTCGTGAATGATGACACCTAGACTATTCTCCTCACTCATTACTTTGGGAATGATTTCATCATAACGAATGGGAGTTGGTTTCTGTTTTCCATTGGTATGAAGAGAAAGGAGAAGATTTGCTGTGGTCAAAAGTCCTGGGATGTATAAATTCTCGTAACTGCTTAGATCTGTTTTTGTATTTTTTTTTCGGATAACAATGGGTCCGCAACCCCTTCCCAATGCAGAACCAGTTTCCAATAAGATGTATTTTTCTATGATATGGAAATAGGCAGCAAACGAAAGTTTTGTGACAGGAAATTTTCCTTGGAAAGCAAATTCGTTTAAGTTTTCTACATCGTAAAGTTCTTCTTTGACAGGATAACTAGAATTTCGAATCAAATGGTAGAAGAGAAAGGTATCGTTTGGGCAAGGGGAATAAGCTAAGGATATCATGGGGTAAAGAAAAACTCCTTTGTGGGTGTGATCCAGACAATTCGAATGATTAAAAATACAAATAAGGTGGTGGAGATACCTAGGAACAGACGAAGTAAAGGCCTTTTTAAAACACCGTCTAAGAGTAAAGAAAAAGGCAAAATAAGAGTGAACATCCGACTGAGATTGTCAAAAGAACGCCAATACCCTTCTTCTGCGATGAGTATCACAAACAAACTTCCAACAATTGGCACGAGCAAATTGATGTCTGCAGAAAATGATTGTTTTAGCGACTGGATACAAACGACAGACAAAACAAGAAATGAGATAAAAAAGAAAATTTTTGGAAATTCTTTGAGTTTGAACTGGAGAGTGGTTCCATCTTGAAAACTTTTAAAAAATCCGAATAGAGGTAGGTCTGTCATATCTCTAAATCCGAGAGGGTTTGTTCCTAAATGGTTCGGTGGTTGGATCCATCCGTATCCCACCAAACAAAGAAATGCGAATCCTGGGATTGAGTACAGAATCATCTCGCCCCATTTTTTTTCGGTGAGTTTTTTTAGAACAATTGGCAAAAGGAATAAGACTCCGAGTTCCCTTGTTAACACCATGAGGAGAAAGAAAAAAATAGACAAAATATCCTTTTTGTTTTTGAAAAAGTAAAAGGCAATGATCCCAAAACTAACAAACAAAGAATCGGCAACTAAAAGTAAATTTGCATTGAGTGAAAAAGGGGAAAACAAATAAAAGATAACAAACCATTTTGATTTTTCTGGAAGAAGGGAATACAAACAAAATACAGAAAGAAAAAACACGAGGAATAAAAAACAAAGGGTGATTGCCGGGTAATAGGTAAACCCAAACAAATGGGAGAATAAACCGGTAAACAAGGAAAGACCAATCCGATGGAACCTAAAATGATAAGAATCAACGATTAAGTCCCAATCTCCAGAATCAAACAGATCTTTTGCGAGAAAATAAAAGAACTGTCCATCGTATCCACCTGATTTGTAGATCACAAAATGGGAATCAACAAGGTTCGGATTGATTTCATAGAATCCCTCCCAAATCCCAATGAGGGCAGAAAGGGAATGTCCATAGGGAGCGGTTTTGAAGTAGATAAGCCCTCCGACTCCTAAAACGAACAAAAAGATGAGAACCCAAAGTTGGCGCAGCTTCACTCTTCCATTTTGCAAAATTTAACAGATTCGAAAAGGAATTTCTCTGGAATTTTACGAAGATTCTGACAGTTTGTATCCAAAGTTGGGGCAAATGAAAGAAGTTCTCGTTACAATCCAAAGTGTTTATCAGTATTTAGAAAAACTTGGCCCCAAAAAGTCCTTCCAGATTTTAAAAAATCTTGGTTATGAAAAGTTACTTTCGCTGACGGGAAAGGTTCCTAAAGAAAGGCTCATCGTTCTCACACAAAAATTGAGTGAAGATACAGTTGTGGAACTAGTAAAACAAATTCCCGAGAAGATCCTTGTGGAAATGATTAAAGAAAATGAGGATGATGACTTAGTATACTTTATCCATTCTCTTCCGATGTCTGATTTGGCTTTAGTTTCTAGAAGTATTCCTCCTCATGATGTTGGATTACTTGCAAAAACATTAGGTAAGGAAACGAGTGTAGAGATTCTTAAAACATTAGGAATTGAAAAATCCATTGCCCTACTCAAAGAAATTCCGATGAAAGATTTTCTCTGGTTGGTAAATGAAATGGAAGTGGGCTCTGTGATCCAACTTGTGAGCGAACTTTCTGTTGCCGATTGTAAAAAATGGATCAAACAAAGGGGTTTAGAAGAACTTCCTGTTTTGATTCATTTTTTTGGTGTGGCCAATGCTTTGGCAATTTTTAGAAAACTGGGTATGAACCAAGCCTTAGAGATGATGCATTTGTTAGGAACCCGTGAGATGTTAGAATTGTCTCTTTTGTTGTCAAAGATGCCACTAGAAGAAAAAAATATTCCAGCGCTTCGCCTACCCAAACCAAATGAATTGAATTCGAAAAACAAATCGAAACCGGCACCTAAGAAAAAACAAATCGCAAAAAAGAAAAAAACTTCTAAACGGTGACGTTTACTTTTGGGAAGTAAATGGTAAACTTACTTCCTAGCCCCATTGTACTTTCGACAAAGATTTCTCCGGACATTTTGTCCACAAGCGACTTAACAATCGATAATCCAAGTCCAGTTCCACCGATTTTTTTATTATCTGAAGAGGGGATTCTAAAAAAACGATCGAAGATTTGGTTTTTGTAATTTGGATCAATTCCAAGTCCTGTGTCTTCGACTGTGATTTCTATTTTCCCATTGGTCTCTAAAATGGAGATTCCGATTTTGCCTTTCGCTGTGTATTTGAGTGCGTTTACATAAAGGTTTGTAATGATTTGTGAAAACTCGAATTTGATTCCGCGTAAAAAATATCCTTTTTTGAGAGATAAATCCCATTCAATGGGTTTTCCTTTTGCTAGGTGTGAGTTCATGTGGATTACATCTTCGATGACTGGGACCGGATCAAAAATTTCTACCACTTCTGCTTCTTTATCTTTTTCTCTGGATGTAGTTAGTTTTAATAAGTTTTCGATTAAAAAACTGAGTCTTTTTGCGTTTTTATCAATTACCTCTAACATATTTTTATGTTCGGTGTTAAATGGTAATGATGTGTCGGACTTAAAAAACTCTAGATATCCTCTGATATTTGTCATTGGGCTTCGGAGTTCATGGCTTACGTTGGAGATAAATTCGTGTTGTAACCTTTCCTGTTCCTTTCTTTCAGAGTTGGGTCGGAACTGGACTTGGTATCTTTTTTTTGGTGAAAGAAGGATGGATGTAAAACTAATATCGACTTCTAGTTTGCTTCCATCCTTAACAAGGATTTCGACATCGGGAAGAGATAACATGGTATCAGAAGAAAGGTCCGAACCAAATCGGAGTTGGTTTGAGACTTGGTTTCCTAAAATGATGTCTTCGATATTTAATTTTGTGATGTCTCCTCTAGTATAACTAGTTAACGAACGGAACTGGTTGTTTGCTTCGAGGATACTTCCTGTATCCGCATCCACGAGGGCGATGGCTTCTCTAGAAAATTCAAATAAATATCTATACTTTTCTTCGGAATATTGTAAATCAACAGCAGATCTATCTAGTTTGATTTCTAAAATTGAAATTAGGTTTTCTAACTCTGTGATTTCTTCTCTTTGTAGTTCCATTTTGGCATTAAATGAATCTAACATGGAGTTAACGAGGACTTTGACCCGATTGTCAAGTTGTAATGTTTCGTCAGCGTTGATACGCGAGTTATAGTTACCTTGTAAAATGTCTAAAACCACTGAGTTTACATCGACAATCAGGTGTCTAACGGCATTGAGTTTTCTGTAATTGATTTGTGATGGTGCGTGGAGTTTTGATTCTGCGGGTTCTTGGAAACTATTTAGTTTTCGTACATCAAAAACTTTTTTGGGTTCCAGTGCTGCTAGAATTTCGTCAAAGTCGAGAGCTGATTTGACAGCTTCTGGTTGTATGACCCTTCTAATGAGTCGGAAATAAACATCTTTTAAGAGAGGGAAAAGTGTAGTGGAGTCACCTTGGTAGGAAAAAACTCCCTTTTGGATGAGAGGGTGTGCGTTTAATAGGTTTTTGGTTTCCCCTACTCTTAAGTGCGGATAAAAATGGGAGAGTTGTAAATCATCCCAAAGGTTTCCCGTGTTTAATTGGTTTGTGTTTTGCAAAAAATCAATGGCTTTTTTGACAGCGAGTAATACGCCGGAAACTTCTCTCCCAGTTTTCAATATGGCATCACCACTAAATGCAAGTAAGGTGGAAGGGTAAAAGGATTTTGCTTCTAAAATGGGTAACTCGAGTGTGTTTGCAAAGTCTTGAAAGTTCCGAAGGAAGGGACTAGAAAACGGATCAGAAACTAAACCTAAGCAAGAAGGTTTTAAAAATTCTTTTTCTTCTAAAAACCCGGGAGTATCAACGTAACGCACTTTAACTGGGTTTTTTGGCGCATACTCTTCTAAAAATTTTTCTGCAAAGAGTCTTTCTACTGAGTACTGGTGAGGAACCGGAAGGATGTATGCTTTGTTTCTTGTGAGATCTTCTGGTTTGAATTGGAACCTGGAATAAAAAGAAAGTGGAGATTGATAGAGATAAATTCCTTTATAAATTCGTTTGAGTTTTGATTTTTTTAAGAAACTATCTTGTAAATATGCAATGGTCGGAACTTCACCCGCTTCCACTCGACCGGCGTCAAGTAATGGCATAATTGCTTTGTGGTGAGTATTGACGTGTAGTGTGACCTTCACGCCAAATTCTTCAAAATATCCCTTTTTATAGGCTACAACAACTGGTAAGGAACTAAGTCGACTTGTTATACAAATCTGGATCACAGAGCAACAATCCCAAAAACAGGGATCGTTGCCAAATCTTTCTAGATGGTTTTGCCTTTAAGTAGAAAAAATCTCCTGGAGAAATTCTGTTGTTCTTTTGGTATATTCTGAAACATCTTTTTCGTCCATCACTTTGGCAGAGAGTAAGGAAAGGTCATAAATGGCCCGTGCCAATTTTTTTCCTTTCTCTGGATTTACACCTTCAAACGCCTGTAAGGCGGATTTAACTAAGGGTGACTTCGAATTTACCATAAGGGTGTGTGATTTTAGAATGTTCTTTGTGTCTTCTCGGTTCAACATTGAGTTCATCTCTGACATCCTTCTCATAAATTCTGGCAAAAGAATGACTCCTGGAACTTCTATGGATTTTAATGCTTCTACCTTTACTTCCACTCCTTCAGTTGGCAAGGAAGACTGGAATAAATTTTGAATTCTATCCGACTCAGTTTTATTGTCTTCGTTGACTAACTGATCCGGCGTTTCCTTATCGAGAACTTGGTCCGCAATTTCTGAATCCACTCTTTGAAACTTCCAATCAGGGTTTTTCATTTCTAAATGTTGGATGAGATGGGAATCGATTTTGGAATCGACAAGGATTGCTTCTAATCCTTGTGATTTTAATAACTCCATATATACGGAGCCCATCTCTGTTTCATTGGCATAAAAAATTTTGTTTTGGTTCTTCTCTTTATTTTTTTCCTGATATTCTGAAATGGTTGAGTATCCACCTTCTGAGTTTTTAAAAATCAAATGATCTTTCATGGAATCATAAAATTTTTCATCCGTCAAAACTCCATATTTTACAAATAAAGAGATATCACTCCAATTTTCTTCGTATTTAGTTCTATTTTTTTTGAAATCATCAATCAAACGATCCGCCACTTTTTTGATGATATGGTTTGATATTTTTTTTACGAGTGGATCATTTTGCAAATAGGATCTTGAAACATTCAATGGAAGATCGGGAATGTCAATGGTTCCTTTTAAAATTGTTAAAAACTGCGGGATGAGTTCGCTCGCGTTGTCGCTGACAAAAACATGGTTACAAAAAAGTTTGATTCCATTTTTGGAAGCTTCTAATTCATGAGTGAGTTTTGGAAAATAAAGAATTCCTTGTAATCGGAAAGGATAGTCCACGTTCAAATGGATATGAAAGAGAGATTCTCCTGAAAATGGAAAGAGGTAAGAATGAAAGTCTTTATACTCTTCTTCTTTGATTTTAGCAGGTTCTTCTGACCATAAAGGTTTCTCGCGGTTTGCTTTTTCGCCTTGGACAAAAATCCCAACTGGTAAAAAGTCGCAGTATTTTTTGATTAACTCCTTTAGTTTCCATTTGTCTAGGTATTCGCCGGACTCTCCATCCAAATAAAGTGATATTTTTGTTCCTCTTGACTCTTTTTCGATTGGCGAAATTGTAAAGTCAGTTCCTGATTCACTTGACCATATAACAGCCGTTTCCCCTTTTTTGTAAGATTTTGTTTCTATAGTTACTTTTTTCGATACCATAAAAGAGGAGTAAAAACCTAATCCAAAATGACCAATGATTTCAGCTTTGTTTTCTGCATTTTGGTATTGTTTTGCAAAGTCTGTTGCCCCTGAGAAAGCGATTTGATTGATGTATTTTTTAACTTCCTCGGAAGTCATCCCGATTCCATTGTCCTCAATCGTGAGGATTCTTTGGTCTACATCAAAATTTAGGTCAATTTTATAGTCATTGCCACCTTCAAATTCTTCTGACAAAGCAATCTTTTTTAGTTTAGTAATGGCATCACTTGCATTAGATACTAATTCTCGGAGAAAAATATCTTTTTCAGAGTACAACCACTTTTTGATGATAGGGAAGATGTTTTCTGTTTCTACACTTATTTTGCCTGTTTCTTCAGCTGACATATGTTAATCCTTTTGTTTTAATTGTTTTGTTAATTGTATGAGTTTGAATTTTTCTTTTTTGTTTAAACTTTGGAATGTTTTTTCGAGCGTTTCTTTATGCCCTTCACCGATAAGGGATACTAAAAACTCAGAATCTTCTTCTGGTAATCCGAGTTTAGTCAGATAGTCGAATAGGAAAGTATTTCTTTTTTTTCCAAAACTGGAAACAAGTTCTACAAATTCTATTTTCTGTTTGTGTTGAGTGTACCTGACTAATCCTAAATAAGAAAGAATCCCTAAGATGGCAACAAAAACCAAAATAAAAATGGAGGGCGGTTTTATTGTGTTTTGATTTTGGATCTGAGGTTTTGTTTGTTTTCCTTGTGTTGGGAGGATGGAAATTTCCGGATACTGAATTGACAGAGTTTTGTATTGGTTCTCATTTAATGAAAAGAAATTGAATGTATATGGTTCCAATTGTAAATTTCCAGATTTAGGAACTTGATACCCGTATTGGAATTGAACTACGGAATAAAATCCATATTCACCCGAATCTAATTTACGAAATGTTTTGGTTTTGTTTTGTGAAATCAATTGGATATCCGGATTGGATATGAGAGTTGGACTAATCCCTTCATAACCACCCTCCCCTTCGATTGAAATTTCAAAGTATAAAGTTTCTCCTCGGTGGATCGTTTTCGGAAATTTGGTAAGGTTTAGTTTAAAGTTCCCAATGGCTCCTGTGAACCCCTTTGGTTTGTTAGATGGTAGTTCCAGAACAGTAACTGTTGCTGGTGTTGTGGTTACCGTTTCTTGTAAAGAGTTGAATCTTAAGCTATCCCCTGAGATAAATTTTGTTTTTCCAATTTGAAACCTTCCTGATTTGATGGGTGTCAAACCATAAATTTCTTTGTCATAAACCAACGTTTTTTTAATACTATTTTTTCTTTGTACTTCCGGTTCAATTTGTACGGATACTTGTCTTAAGGTTTCTGATAAAAAATAGGGAAAGGATATGGACTGATTTGGATCTCTTTCGAGAAAAGGTTGCCTATAGCCATTGTAATAAAGGACAAAATAACCGACGATGGGTTCCCCCTTATAAAAAACAATTTTGTTTGTATGGAAGGCCACTTCAGGCGACTCCTCCGAAGGAGATTCAAAGTCATCTACTTGGAATGGGTTAAAAAATTGATTTTGAGGGTGTTTACTTTTTTTACTAACTTTAAATTGGAATGGAGGTGCAGTATAAGTTTTGTTATCATATTCGACAGAGATTTCAGGTAGTTGGAATGTTCCTTCCGACTCCGTATCCACATAGAAATTGAGTATTTGTGCTTTGGAAACTTTGAAATTGATGATTTGTGTTTCTGTCCCACTGCCTGAGTAACGAATCCGAACCCCATTTTTTTTTACGTTGGTTTGAAGTGGGCGAAAAGGTTTATCACCGCGTGCTTTGATTTCTAGTTTTGCATGTTCCCCGAGTGAAAATTCATTTGGGAACAAATGGAATTCCACATCCGAAGAGAAAATGGAGTTCAATGGGAAAAGAGAAATTAGGAAGAAAAAAGAAATTTTGTTACCAAAATTTTTCATTATCTGAATATCCTCCCTTTTTATTTTTTAGAATGGAATCTTGCGAAAAAGGATCTAAAATTCTTTCTGCATCTGATTTTTCTTCCTTCCGATTCTTGTTTTGTTCTTCCTGAGGTTTGTTTGGTTTTGGCTCGGTGTTGTTTGGATTTTGACTTTGGCTTGATTCCCTTTTTTTTGTTAAGTGTTCAATGTTTTTTTTAGCAGATAGGTGGTTTGGGTCTATTTCTAAAGTTTTAGAATATGATTTTAATGCGTTTTTTTTGTCACCTAATTTGGAATAGATATTTCCTAGGCTAAAATGAGTTTTGGCCTTTAAATCATTGCCTGATTTGGGATGGGTTAGAATTTTTTCAGCGATACCGATTGCCTCTTTGTACCTACCTTCTTGGTAAGCGGTTGCCGATTCATTGTAAAATAGCCTTGGGTCATCAGGGATGTATTCTTTTGCTTTTTCGAATTCCTTTTGGCTTTCTGTATATTTTTTTTGCTCGTAGGCCTTCGCACCTCGTTCAATGGAATTTCCACCCGGATCCAATTCCCATGCTTCTAAATGACTGACTCTAAGAAGTAAAAGTATAAATAGAATTTTATAAATTCCTTTCGGAAGTTTTTGCAGAAATAGGTTTGAGATTCTTTCTAAAAATAAAAAAATGATAGAGGCAATTAGAAATGGATGGGCTCCGTCTTCATTTTTAAACCTTTCAATGGATTGTATTTTTTTCTTTTTTGCTGTTTGTACAATATCCAAAAGTGCATATGCTCCATCTGCATACAGAGAAACATCATAATAGGTTCCATGGTTTTGATTGGCGATCGATTCCAATCGTTCTACATTCATTTTAGAAATGACTAGATTAGAGTCTGTTTGTGAATTCGAAATCCCTGCATCCTTTGTAACATAACCCCCTCGTCCGGTTCCTGGGTCACGATATTCTATGAATCCACCTTCTTCTGTTCCAATTCCCCAAACAATCACCTCTCCTTCGATAGGTGGTAAGGTTTGGTTTTCATGATCCTCTCCATCGGAAACCACGACGGTTATTTGTGAAGTAACGTGATTGTTTTTTTTTCTAATTTTGTTTAACCTTTCCAAGGCCAAAGAAAGGTTTGTTCCCTTGGATCCGACCATTTCTACACCTAAAGCTTGAATATAATCGGAAACTGCCGCTATATCCGTTGTTAGTGGGCAAAAAGAAAAGGATTGGCCCGCAAAAACAATAATTCCTAATCGATTTCCTTTTAAGTTAGGTAAGATTCTTAAAGCTAAATCTTGAAACCGTTTTAATCGATTGGGACTTACGTCAGTGGTATTCATTGACAAACTGACATCGACTACAAATAGGATATCTGCCGATTCAAACTCTTTCACGGATTCCACTTCCGTTGATTTGATTTTGAATAAGGAATAAAACGCGAAGGAGAGAGAAAGTAATAAACAGACAATTCGAATTATGTAAATTTTGGTATTCGCTGTAAAGATTCGATTTCTTAAATTTGGGTTTTGGATTCGAAAGGAATTTGCTTTTATATTTAAATATAATTTTCCAGAAAATACTAAAATCCAAATTGAGATTACAAGGATTGCTGTCGTTGCAATGGAACTTAATGTAATCATAGTTTTTCCGTGAACGGGTATACCATAAGGAAACCCACCACTCCTAACAATATAAAGAAAACGAATAAAAATTTTGGGAAATGTGTTTCGTGAATTTCCATAGGTTTAGACGGAAGTTCCACTGTTTCTAATCCGTTGATTTCGTTTAGCACCTCCCCTAAAATTTCCGGGGATTCCGCGCGGAAAAATTTTCCATTTGTGCTTTCTGAAATTTTTTCTAAGGATTCGTAGTTTACTTCGTATTGACTTTCTTCTTTTCCGATTCCAATACAATAAACTCTAATTCCAAAGGTTTTTGCTGCGTAGGATGCAGTTTCTGGATCTAATTTGCCGGTGTTTGACACTCCATCTGTGAGTAGAATGATAATTTTAGATTTTGCACTGGAGTCTTTTAGTCTGTATGTAGACAGAACCAAAGCATCGCCGATAGCTGTCCCTTGTTCGCTGATATCTTCGTCCGACGTTTCTGAGATAAGTTCATCTAACGCGTACCTATCATTTGATAGAGGGGATTGTAAGTATGCGGCTCCCGCAAACACTACAATCCCGATTCTATCATACAAACGTTTTTGGATGAATGCCTTCAGCAAATCTTTGGAAACCACTAACCGATTTTTTGGTAAAAAGTCGTAGGAGTTGACCATGGAACCTGAAATATCGAGTGCGATCATGATATCGATTCCATTTGTAATGTCAGGTGTTAATTTGAATTTTTCTCCAGGTCCTGCAGAAGCTATAATTAAAAAAATTCCCGCTATGTAAAATATTAATTCGGTTAATTTTGATACTAACGCGCGAAAGTTGATGGGAATGAAAGATTCGGATTTTTTGAACCGATCCGATTGGATGAGTAGGACGGATCCGAAGGGTTTTTTTCTCCATTGGTAAATCCCAAGTAACAATAGAGGGATGATTAAAAATAAGAGGTATGGCCTTTGGAATTGATCCATAGTTATATTTCGAATTCCTTTTTGATTTTTTCCCAAATAGACCGCCCCGATTGTTTGTCGAGTACCGTATGGTTTTCATCATATTTGGTTTTTCTAAAATAGATTCGTAAGTCTCTTAAGGTTGAATTTTCTATATGTGTTCTGTTGGATAAATCTACTAAGAATTCGGAATCAGTTTTCCCAAGGAAGTTGGTTTCTAATTTTTTGGAATAAACTTCTTTGAGGTATTCGCTAATTTTAAATGCCAACTCTTTTTCGAAGATAACTTCGGATTCTAGATAGGTCTCAATAAGGTGTAAACGTTTGGTAGTTTCTTCGAAGACGGGCCTTTTTTCCCAGAATGCATCTACAACTTTTGGTTTGGATCTCCAGTATAAATATAATGCATAGAGTAAATATAGATTGATAGCCGTGATGATTAGGATGATCAATAAACGAAAAAAATAGGGCCCTGAAAAAACAAGTGGTGGCTCAATATCTTCGATATCGGTTTCTGAACCGAGTAGTTGTGACTTCACTTTAATAGAAAGTGATGATCTTTGGTTTATATTATTTTGTATCCAAGAAACAGGTAAAACGAAACTACCTGGTTTAAAAAAAATAACGGTAGCTTCTAATTTGGATTCTTTTTTAATCACATTGGAAATTTTATAGGAAGGCATTGTATCATCTTCGTAAATTTCACCTTCCTCAATATTTAAATCTACTTCTGTAGATTCTGATAACTCGATTTGGTAATGAACTGTATCTCCCACATAGATATCTGTTTCTAAGACAGTCTCTTTTGGAGTGCCAAATATTGGAATAGAAATTACTAAAAATAAAATGATGTATTTAGCCATTGCGTTTGATTCTAAATAGAGGAAGGATTTGATTGGAAAGTTTTGTATTGGGGTCTATTTGTACAAATTGTACTCCGAAAAATGATTTGGCTGCTTTTAGATCATCATTATACATTGTTTCGTTGCTACGAATGTTTGGGTTCTCTTCTGAAATTTTTTGGAACAATCGAAGCCAGAAAGGAAATTTTAAAGTATCTATCTCATCTTGAACCCAAATTCCTACGGATTCCCAGATTTTTGGTAGTTTATTTGTTTTTATATAACTAGAAAAATCATTAAAATCAGAAATCCAATAAGATACTGCATATTTTGGATAAAGTTTGAAGGCGAATTGGTAAGCATTCGAGTAGTTGGTACCTTCGCTTAATGTTTGTTTTGCGAGTTTTGAAAATGCCAGCAAAATTTCGGATTCTGTGCGAATCCATTTGCTTGGTGACAATTGGTGATCAGAAAATGGAACGAGTAACACTCGATTCCCCATTTTGATATGGAATAAAGATAAAAAAAGGGAAATTTGAAAAGCAGTAGTTCTTTTCGAGCCGCTAAGAGAAATGCTTGTATCATAAAAGATAATAATAGAGGCATCTCGTTCCTCGTAATATTCTTTTGTATAAAGTTCTCCTGTGCGAGATGTAACGTTCCAATCAATATAGCGCATATCATCGCCGTAATGATAATTTCTTACTTCTTTAAAGTCAAGGCCCCTTCCCCGTTCAGACATAGTAAGAAGGCCTTGTTTGGTGGATGAAAATTTTTTCTTAGTTTCCCATTGTAAAACTTGAAGGAGTCGTTTTAACTCTGGCAATAACATCTATGGGACTTCCGTAACAGATAGGATTCGTTTGATGATAGAATCGGTGCTGATATCCTCGCTAATTGCTTCAATCGATAAGTGAAGTCTATGTTTTACGATTTCTGAGAAAAAACGTTGGATATCTTCAGGGATTACAAAATCTCTTCCTTCTAAGAGGGCGTTGATCCTACTTACTTTAAGCATAGCAAGACTAGCCCGTGGGCTCACTCCATGTTGAATGAAATTTTTTAATTCATTATCACTTGTCGTTTCGGGCCTTGTATTTCTTGTTAAGTTGACAATATAGTTTTGTAGTTTAGGCTCCACAAAAACTTTGTTTGAGATTTCGGAGATCTTGTGGATTTCCTTTGGTTTGATTACTTTTTTAGCCTTCTTTCTGGAAAAATCTAAATTTCCATGTTGGTGTAAGATGGCCACTTCATCTTCAAAGGAAGGATAAGTAACAGCTACCTTAAATAAAAAACGGTCAAGTTGTGCCTCTGGAAGTGGATAGGTTCCCTCTTGGTCAATTGGGTTTTGTGTTGCAATGACAAAAAATGGAGGTTCTAGATCGAAGGTTTCATCAGCGATTGAAACTTGTCTTTCTTCCATACATTGTAATAAAGCCGATTGTACTTTTGCCGGAGCTCTATTGATTTCGTCAGCTAACAAAATATTTGTGAATATTGGGCCTTTCCGGATTTCAAACGATGAAGTTTTTGGATTAAAAATATTGGTTCCCGTTAAGTCTGCCGGTAATAAGTCGGGAGTAAACTGAACTCTTGAAAATTTAGCATCAAGGATAGCCGCTAAATTTTTTGCCACTAATGTTTTTGCAAGACCGGGCATTCCTTCGAGTAACACGTGTCCTCCGGCGACCAAACCTACAAACAAGGATTGGATGACATTGTCCATGCCGGAAATGGATTCTGATAGTTCCGACCGAAGTAATTTTACTTGGTCGGAGATTTCTGTGATTTGTTCTTTGTCTATTTGCATTGTGATGGAGTCATTTTTGGCATTGGTTTATCGATCATATAGTATTCTGTTTTGCCTCCAATGGTCCAACATCCCATTTTTCTACCTTGAGGTTCTACAGGTCCTTTTCCTAACTCTCTACCATCTTCTGAGTATTCAGTAGCATCTTCTGTGGAACGAATCACCATTCTTTTTTTACCAGAAGGATAAAAGTATGTATAAGGAATGCTCGGTTTGTAGTTTAATTTTAAATCTTGTGTTTCTTCATCAATTTTTACAAGAGAAAAGAACATTTTGCCTTCGCCAAGGATTTTGCCAGTATTGTCATACACTTTAGCAGATTCTAACATACTTTCGTTAGCCATATTGCCTTGGTATCCAATTTGTCCGTTTTTATAGTAAAACTTCCATTCGCCGGTTCTTGTATGTTTTCTTGGCCCTGTTCCAAAAATTTTTCCGTCGGCATAATATTCTTTCCAGGTTCCTGTTCTTTCATACTTAATATCTAGGTTTTCGGAATTTTCTTTTTTAGAATAGTTCCCTTCTGCTAGTAAATTTCCTTTAGACCCAAACATTTTCCATAACCCGCTGCGAATGTCAGAGGAATATGAACCTTGTGATTCAACGACTCCGTCTTTGTAATAGTTAATTTCTTGGCCGTTTTTTAATCCATTACTGAAAGAGACTTTGGTTTTGATTCCATTTCCATCAGCACCTACGAAATAATAGATCCACTCTCCGTCTTCTTCGTTATCTTTAAAAGATCCCTTTTCTACCCACTCACCTTTGTTATTCTTTCGGTAGTAGGGGCCATTTTTTTTATCATCCGCATAACTTGTTTCTGAAGTTACGATTCCTTGTTTGTCGAAAGTTTTTGCGATTCCTTCTTTTTTCCCATCAACCCAAGGAGTTTCGACAATGAATTTTTGTGGGTTTTCAGGGTCTGGTTTTTTCCAGAGTCCAACTTTTTTACCGTCATTATATTCCCCTACTTGGTCAAGAGTAGATTTGTATTTTGGATTTTCAGCCGTGGAACCTGGTTGTTCGAATTGAATGTATTCTTCCCAAGAACCATGTTTGGGTAGAGATTTAATTTTTGGAGCTGCAAACTTAGCAACTTGGTCTTCTGTACATTTGGCCCCGCCACATTCTGCTTTTACTTCTCCCACTGCACGAATTCCGCCTGAGTTTTTGAAACGTTCCGTGCGGATCCATTTCCCTTTAGAATACTTCAGTTCAAATTCCTGATCGCCTGACCCGTCTTTTATGGAGCCACCTGAACATTGAATTGTCAGTGTTAAAATGATTAAGTAGAGAAGTTTGTTTTTCATGTTTCTATCCTGTCGAAGAGATGTGCGCGTTTCAATTTATTTACCGATAGCAATTCATTCGCAATCGCTATTTTTCCTCCGGTCAATTTATCGGAGAAAAAACGAGGAGGAAGGATATGGAAGGCACCCTCTCCTTTAACATATAAAATTTCTTTATCTAGAGATGTGAGTTCACATTCAAGTAATACTTTGCGTTTTGCTTTTTTGATTGGCCATGCGCGAATCTGCAGCTCTTTTTCAACTGGGGTTGCCTTATGGAATTTGAAACTCATAGTGTCGGTCATTACTATATAACCTAGGTGAAAACATAAACCGCCCATAGCTTCATCCAAAACAGTGGAGAGAATCCCTCCGTGAACAAATCCTGGAGCTCCGTTGTACATTCTTTTAAAACTATAAGTAAAGTTAACCTCACCTGTTTCATCATGAAAAGTAAAATCTGCAACGAGTCCGAGTGGATTTTCTTTCCCACAGCCGAAACAAGTATCGTGATGGATTTCGTAACCATGTTTAGAAGGATTTTCTATAGGTTGGTTCATTCTTTGTCCTTATTATTTAATTTTCTAAAAATTCTAAAATGACAGAAGCTACTTCTTTGGGAGAATCCATATGTAAGTGGTGTCCTCCATCTAGGGTAACTTTTTTTAGGTTGTTTACTGCATTGATTCTGTTTTCGTATTTTTCGGCAATGGGGAAGCTTGATTTGTCACCTAATATGAGTAATGTTGGGCAATCGATCCGATTACAAAAAGATTCTATTTGTTCTTCTGTGTATCGAAAAAATGAATTGTAGTGAAGTCTTAAGTCTCTTCTGGGTTTTAATCCTTTTGGAGTTTTTTCAATCCCACGTTCCATTAGGATTTCTGCTGATTCTAACTTCATGTCACCTGCTCGCATCCTAATGGCAACCGCTGATTCCATATTTGGAAAATACGTTTCTTTTTTGCCCCTTGGGTGCAGAACTTGTTTGATTGCCTCAGTTAAAATTTCTGGCGCAGATTCGGATAAATTTGTGAGAGGTCCAAGTGATTCAATAAGAACAAGTTTTTTGATTTTTAAAAGATTGGTTCCTGCAACTAACGTTGATATTGCGGCACCCATTGAGTGTGCCATAAGAATAAAATTTTCTAGTCCTAAAGCCTGAGCGATGGAAACAATTTCCAATGCATACTCTGCAAAATAATAAACGGTATTTTCTGGTTTGTGACTCGATTTTCCATGGCCTGGGAAATCCATTGATATAAATCTGTACTCTGGAAAATATTTGGCGATAGGTGCAAAACTATTGGCATTATCCAACCAACCATGGAAGGCAAGGATTGGTGTTCCTTGTGGATTCCCCCACTCTACTCCCTCAATCGAGTGGAATTTTGTGCGAACAGAAATCGGTAACATATACCTAAGCCTTTTGAATTCCTTCTCATTGTAAACATTTATCTTTTCGATTTAGGCTTGATTCTTTTTTGCATTTTTATGTAATTTCTTCATGAAACATTTACTTTTGAGTGTATTGCTGGTTCTCCAGGTAATCCCACTTTTCTCGGAGTCTAAACCAATGGTTATATGTGCAAGTTTAGAAGACTGTGAAAAAAAGGCAGATGCGACAGAAATCCATAGAAAAAAAATTACCTTACTTACCTTTGGGATTACTGAGTATGGGAAAGATGTTCCTGTACAGAACTTACTTCCAGTGTATTTGAAGCGAGTTAAGTCTACGATTCTAGAAGCAAACGGAGAAACCGGATATAAAGGTGATGTTATTCTGAAAGTGACTCATAAACCAGAATATAAGCAATCGCAGCTACATAAAGCCGAAGAAGATATACAATTTATAGATACAAACCAAAGTTTTCTTTCTAAAGAAAACTATTCAGAACTTCTAAAATTAAAAACTCTTTTAGGCCAATCCAGATGATTCGTATTTTTTTTAGTTTAGTTTTCTTTTTGATTCAGTGTTCGCAATTTTCTCGTGAGGGCCAAATCCGAGAAGAATGTGAAAACACAAGAAACAACAGTTACATTTTTATGTTACCAATCCTTGAAAGACATACAACGAATGGTAACACTGAACTTAACTCTACAGTTTGGATCACAAATACTGAATTGGCATATAAAAAATGCATTTCAGAGTCTGAGAAAAACCGTTACAATTTAAGGTCTAATTGAAAGTTCATCCATCTCTTCTTGAATGAGCCTAGATCCTGCCCTGAAAGTCAAATAACTCCATACCCAACTGAGAAGTGTACTTACTTTATTTTTGAATCCAACTTGATACACAAGATGTATAAAAAGCCAACCAAGCCATCCTAAAATTCCTTTTAGTCGAAATTTACCAAACTCTGCAACCGCGTCAGTTCTACCTATGGTTGCCATATTCCCTTTATCAAAATAGTGAAATGGAGATAGTGTTTTTTTCTTTTCGATGGAATCGATGATTTTGGCAACATATCTACCTTGTTGCATAGCCACAGGAGAAACTCCTGGTAGTGGTCTACTGAGACCTTTGCTATAGTTTGCTGCATCTCCAATCACAAATACTTCTGGATATTCAATTGTCCTACAAAATTCATCTACTATGATTCGATTCGCCTTGTCCTTGTTAATTGGTATATTTTTTGCTAATTCTGATCCCTCCACTCCGGCAGCCCATATTACTGTTTTTGATTCTATGGTTCTGTCTTTTAATACGACACCAGAGTCTGTAATATCTAAAACTGGGGAATTTGTGAGAACTTCCACTCCCCTACTCTCTAATTTTTCTTTAGTAAAGGTACTTGATTTTTCGCTGAACGCAGTGAGTAGTCTTGGACCAGCTTCGATCAGAGTCACCTTTGTCATTCCAGAGTCTATATTTCTAAAATCTTTTCTGATAATATTATGGGAAAGTTCTGCGATGGAACCTGCGAGTTCTACCCCAGTTGGTCCTCCGCCGATAATCACATAGTGCATAAAACTTTTGGCTTTTTCGTAGTTACCAATGAGTTCCGCTTGTTCGAAAGAAAGAAGGATTCTCCTTCTGATAGCAAGTGCGTCCTTTAGATTTTTTAAACCTAAGGTTTTTTCTTTCCAAGAGTGATTTCCAAAAAAACTAGTGCGTGCACCTGTTGCGAGGATTAAGTAATCATAGGTTTCTGTATTATTTTGAAACTTTACTTGTCGATTTTTGAAATCTATTTCAGTGACATCACCGAGTAAAATTTTTACGTTTTTGTATTTGGTTGTGATAGACCTAGAGGGAATCGCAATGTCTGCAGGTGATAACACAGCGGTAGCAACTTGGTATAATAGAGGTTGGAAAAGATGGTGATTTTTTTTATCAACTACAGTAATTTCAAAGGATTTATGGTTAGCCAGAGTTTTGATTACTTGTAACCCACCAAAACCGGCTCCAACAATTAATACTTTTTTCTTTATTTGGGTCATGTAACTTATACTCCTAAAAAATTTAGAAAACCACGGGAACAGTCCTCTACAAGATCCTGAACTTTATCAAATGCCGGTTCGGTTTTGTAATACGGATCTGGGACAATTGGTTCTCCTTTATCGCTCCGAAATTGGCCAAAGAGAAATATTTTTTCCTGAATTTTTGTGTCTCTTGTTAGACTCATTACATCTTTGAAATTGTTCTCATCCATAACTAATAAATAATCAAAATAATTTAGATCGTTTGTAGTAAGTTTTCTTGATTTGTGGGTTAAATGGATTCCTCTTTTTTCTGCTGCTTTTCTAGTTCTTGGATCAGGTAAATCACCATCATGATATCCTGAAGTCCCGCAAGAGTCGATTTCAAATGAATGGGTTAATTTTTTTTGATGGACTAAATTTTTTAATGCACCTTCGGCAGCGGGTGAACGGCAAATGTTTCCCAGGCAGATAAATAGAACTTTTGTTTTTTCTTTCATTTAATTAAGGTAATAGATGTATTTTTTCCCGACTTCTTTTAACCACTTCTCTGCAAATTTGTAGTTGGGATTTTGTGACTCAACAATTTTCCAGAACCTATTTGAATGATTGTGTTCAATGGTATGTGCAATTTCATGTAGGACAATATATTCAATGATTGTTTCCGGACAATGAACTAAACTTAAGTTCAAGGATATTTGATTTTTTGAATTACAACTTCCCCAGAGTGAACGCATTGGTTTGATTGATAACTTCGTAACTTTTGTATTTAAGGCAGTGGACGTAGATTCAATAATAGGTTTTATTTTTTCTAAAAGAATTTCTTTTAAGATGAGTTTTCCTTTTCGGACGTTAGCTTGTTCGCTTTTTGTTTTGGGGATTTTTAAGGTATTACCTTCTAGGCCAAATTTTTGATTTGAACTGATAAGGAAAGTTTTCGTTTCTCCAAAGATATGAGTTTTTTCTCCTTCTTGGAATTTTAGTTTTTGTGGGATATCTTTTGGGAGACTTTTTAGTTTTGAAAGAACCCAACCTTTTTTTTCGGCTATAAATTCTTCCAGTTGTTTTTGGGGAATTCGGGCAGGATGTTTTAAGACTACTTTTCCGTTTTGGTAAACTACAAGAGAAATGTTTCTTCCTTTTGTAGTTTTTCTTTCTATTTCAAAATCTACCATTATGTATTAGATAGTTTTATTACTCTATATTAGGTACTACTTTTTCAGAATTTTCTGACTCACCAGGTGACCAATCTAGTTTATTCAGAGCACCGATTTCAATGGAATAATCTTTAATGTTGATATGCGATTTGAATCCACTTACTAAATTGGAAGTTAAGTCGTCCCTTGTTAATCCACCATGGGAGGTAAAGCTACCTTCGGAAAAAAATCTTCTGTGATTGACCCGAATATAACTAAGCCAACTTGGCCCCATTTTGTACCCAACTTCCGCTTTTGATGCCCAACCAAATCCGTAGTTTTCGGAAAAAAAGTTAATGGATCTTTGTACATGGAAATCTCTGGTTTTGATTCTCCCGAATGATGGCATAAAACTAAAGTCCGCATAAAAATCTCCTGACGAATAACGGTATCCACCACCTGTAAAAAATTCCCATAAATCGTTTGAAAATGTAAGTCCCATTCCAATAGGTCCATAAAACACTGGAGTAGATTCTATATACTGATTTACGTCGTAGAAAATGTATTTAAAATAAGAATATCTGGCTCCCATAGAAAGAAAAAATCCGGAGCCATCAATCCAGTAATTAGGATTCCCTGTTTGGAAATAATATCTGCCGTATATTTCGGCTCGATTTTCAAAGACAGTCGATTTTCCTTTCCCATCGGCAAAGTTACGACTGCCGGAATATATTGTCGCAGAGTCACGATAGCTCCATTCCCGTGTTGCGATGTTTGTTGTGTTCTCGGTAGATACTGACCCTAGGAAAAAATCTTCATCACGAGCCTCTCCCGATTTTTGGTACCAACCTGTTGTTTTTAGTGCTCCACTGATTTCGAGTCTATCTTTTGTAAAGATTCCTTGGATTCCAAATAACGAAAAGGTTCTGGGAAAAGAGATTCGGGATCCGCCGCGAATCCCTGATAAGTTTGGGTATTTATTTCCGGTTTCAAAAATATATTCACCGCCAGACCTTTCGACAGTTGGGCCCCAGATTACTTCTGCGGAAATTGTGTTAAGACTTAGAATTAAAAATAAAAAAGGAAATTTGGATATTTTGGGCACCAGCGAAGGTTCTTCCTTACCTAAAAGTTGTAAATTCCTAATTTAAAAAGAAAGAAAGGTGAAGTGATGTTTCCTAAGTATTTTTCTTCTGACTTTGTCTTATTTGGGGGTGAAATGATTTCACCCCTAGGAGACATAATTAAATTGACAGTCTGGGTGGATTTACGCATCATTTGGGGAAGTTATGGGCAAAACAGAAACTACACTAACTGAAGAAGAAGCAGCTAAATTCGTTGGTTTGAAAACAGGTGAGTTTTCTACCAAGGCAACTAACCTGAAAATTCCTGGTTGGAAAACAGGTGAATTCAAACAGTCAGTTTTGGTTAAATATTTTGAGCCTAGCAAAGATGATGGTTTGGATAGTCACGTGATTGCGATATCAAACCAAAAGGGAGGGGAGGGGAAAACAACTATCAGTCTTTACCTCGCAGAAGCACTCTCGGAAAATCATAAAGTATTATTGATTGATTGGGATCCACAAGCTAATGCAACCCAACTTTTTTTAAAAGACGATGTACCCTCTGTTATGGATTACTTAGGGTATCGCGGGAAAAAATCTAAGGATATTACACCTGCGGTTAGAACTATTGCTGAGAATTTTGATTTACTGCCGTCCACTTTGGAGCTTGCTAATCTTACAACACCTTACGAAAGAGATGATTTTGAACTATTAAATGAAGCAATCCTTCCGCTTCGTTCTAGGTATGAATATATTATCATTGATTGCCCGCCATCTCTTGGATTAATTTTAGAGAATGCTCTTATTTGCGCAGACTATATTTTAGTTCCTATACAAACAAGGGCATTTAGTTTGCAAGGAATCAGAGACTTGTACGAAACCTTCCAAAAAATTCAAAAAAAAGCAAACCAACGATTGAAACTTCTTGGAGCTGTGTTGAATCAATACGAAGGACAAAAGGCACTTGCCGGTTTGGCTGAAGGTGTAAAAAAATATTTCCCTGTTTTCGAAACTGTCATTCAGCGACGTGAAGCCATTCCACAAGCACAGGCAAAGATGTCTTTTCTTGCAAAAATAGATTTAACAACAATGAAGAATTTTAGAGATCTTGCTACAGAGGTTAAAAACAAAATCGATGTCCAAAAAAACTGAATTCCAGGCTTTAGATTTAATCTCCGCATACTCTGAAAAGAAAAAGAACCCTTCACATTTGGAGTTGAGTCAGATTTTCCCAAACCCGACGCAACCACGGTTGATTGGACGTGAAGATACAACGGACTTGTTACCTTCGATGGAAAGGTTGGGGTTAATTGAACCTATCCTTGTTAGAAAAGACAAAGGAAAATATCTAATTGTTGCCGGGGAACGTCGTTACAGAGCAGCCATTAAATTAGGTTGGAAAGAAATTCCCGCTATCATTACGGATGCAAATGAAGACGTTTGTTATGAGATGTCTCTTGCGGAAAATGAAAAAAGGAAAAACTTGAATCCGTGGGAAGTGGGGAAGGCGATTCAATTCCTTAGAAAGGAAAAAAGAAAAACAGCCGAAGAAGTGTCCGAATTGTTGGGTTACAGCGGTCGATATGTAAAACAACTTAGTAGTATTGCTAGACTGGATCAAAAATCAGTTATGGAACTAATGATTAGCGGGAAACCACTTTCAGTTAAGAACCTTGAGGAATTATTAAAACGAAAAGAGAATAGGGGGGGTGAAACCATTTCACCCCGAGTTGGGTCTGGAACAAGTCGTATTAGCATTAATTTTGGTAAACTGAGTGGAAAAGTCAGGGATAACTTTTTAAAAGAATTGGGTTTGCTCAAAAAGAAGTACGGGATCAACGAATAGAGGAAAAATGAAATCAAATTTAAAACTTAAAACGATGGAAGATATCGAAAGAGAGTTGTCCATCATTATTGCTTGTGAAAAAAAACAAAAAGGTGATGTTAGTTTAACGCAAGTTTACGATTTTTTGGCAGAATCGATAGAGTTATCGATCCAAAGAATTGGATCAACCAATAAACGTAATACAATCAATAAATTATTGGGTAAGTATAAATTCGCAAAACTTATATCCAAAGGGAATTATACAAAAGCAAATCAAATTCCTGGGTTCCCACCAAAAGACTTGGGTGATTCCGAATCCGCTCTACTTCGATTAAAAACATCACTAACCGCATTTAAGTTACATTCGGGGCCCTTTGCGGAACATTCCGTATTTGGAGAATTAGATAAAAAACAATGGGAAAGAATTCATGGAATTCTCTCGATGTTTTTGTTTGGATATATTCAATTGTATGGTGATGAAAAGTTAAGGTTTGCTAAAGAAAGAGAACAAAAAAAAGAAAAAACTTTTACAGATAAAAAACACAATCATCATCCACAGAAGAAAAAAGATGATCGAGATACAAAACCAAGCGGTCATAATAACAGAAAATGGAAAAATAAAAAGAAAACCCATCACAAGGGCAATAAAAATCAAGGTGGAGGGGCTAAATGAAAGTGTGTTTAGTAGCAGGTAGCCACAGAAAAAATTCTCAATCATTAAAAGTCGCAAAATTTTTAGCAAAAATATTAGAAACAAAAGGAATCGAAGTTTTAGTTTTCGATTTGGGTGGAAATCCGCTTCCACTTTGGGAGCCCACAATGTGGGAAAAGGATTCTGAAATCAAAAAGTTTTGGTTAGAATATAGCAAGGGATTTGCCAGCGCGGATGCTTATATCTTTCTTTCTCCTGAGTATGCAGGAATGGCAAGTCCCGCATTAAAAAACTTTTTTCTTTATTTATCTGGCGGAGATATTTCTCACAAACCAGGTGTGATTGTTACTGTTTCGAGTGGAATGGGTGGAAGTTATCCAAATGCAGAACTTCGTATGTCTAGTTACAAAAATACTAGGATTGTTTACCTTCCTGATCATGTAATTGTTCGTCATGTGGAATCTGTATTAAATTCAGAAACCCCCGAAGGTAAAGATGACGAATACATTCGTACAAGACTTAGTTATGTTCTGAACGTATTAATTGAATACGCAAAGGCTTTCACTGCTGTTCGGGAAAGTGGTGTGATTGATATAAAGACTTACCCTTTTGGACTATAACTGCGATCGCAGTAGGTATTCCAACATTCAAAATCAAAGTCACTATGTAACCTAGAATTGGGCCGCCGAAGGAATAGGGGTCAAAACTATGCATCATATGAATCACAAATGGATGTAAAAGGAAAATAAAAAGACTATTGGTTCCAATAAAACAGATCCAATTGGATACTTTTTGGCTTAATTTTGGCAGAATCTCCCAAATGAAGAGAAAGAAAAAAATGGGGTATACTAAGTGGTGATTTTTAAAATCAACCCCATAGATTCCACTGAAACAGATTAATAGAAATAAAATAATTAAACTAAAAGTTCCCAAAAGAACAAAGATATTCGCTGCAGGTTTGTTCTTTTCTTCTTTTGAAAGGCCAATTCGGATTCCCAATAGAAAGAAAAAAATGTAATTCAAAATAGAAATCGAATGATAGTCCTTAGCAATTAAATTGTCAAAAAAACCTAAATTCGAACTAAGGTTGATTAAAAATGAGATCAAAAGTAATGAATTTGAATACTTAGAGTTCATTAAGATTCTTTCAAAAATATAGTAGAAGATATAAAACTGAATTAGTAGTGGGACAAAATAAAAGGGAGCAAATACCTTTCCTAATAGGTAAAATTGTAAAAATTCCAAAACTGTATAATGATTGTATTTGATGAAATATCCGACAACCGACGCGATCGTATACGGAATCAAAAGGTTCTTAAATTTTGAAGTCCAATATCCTTCTTTTTTTCGTAAGAAAATTGCAGAAGTAATGATAAATAGGGGAACCGAAAAACGTGACAAATTGGAAAGAAACAATGTAGTCCGGATCACTGAGGTGTCTGCCGGATGGAAAAATTGAAAGTAAGAATGAATGTGGATGATGACAATCCCAATCATGGCAAATCCACGAAGAATATCGAATCGATTTTCTCTTCCAACGGGAGTGGCTATAGGGTGTGGAAGTGAGTAGGGGATTCGAAAGGCCCAAAGATACAAAGCCCCGAAGCCTGCTAGTATGATCCCTAGTAATTCCCATTCCATAATTGTCTTCTCCATTAAGGCATTTTCTTTTCAGATTTCCTGGGGGAAAGGAAAATGAATTCAGATTTTAGGCAAAATAGCCAAAAATAGATACAGGAGCCACGAACCAATGAGCAAACTCAACATTCCGCCGAATCAGAGGATCTTCAAAGAAGGGGAACTGAATAATGCGATGTACATCATCCTTCAAGGAAACGTTGAGATTTTTTTTACAGTCAATAATAGCCAAACTCGATTGGCACTGATGAAACCCGGTGATTTTTTTGGTGAGATGGCTTTGTTTAGTTCCAATCCAAGAAGCGCCACTGCAAGAACCATAACAAACTGCGAAGTAGCAGTCATTGAAAGTAAACAACAGTTAGAAAACTTTCTTGTTAAAAATCCAAAGTTTGCAGCAAAGATGGTTTCTATTATGGCCGACAGGCTTGCGCGTACAAATGAGTTACTCATTAGTAGTATGGAAAAATCCGTGGCTAAGAAAATTGAATTTAGTAATGACGTTGGTAAAGAACATCAAATAGGAATTAGTGATGTCCAGGATGTGGAGTGATTATCCGTAAATAGTAGGTAAGTTTTTTTTGATTAATGTAATTTCTAAAATGGGAGCATAACTTAAAAGATTTTTTATATTTACAACTTGTCCTTCCGCCATCAAAAACTCTTTTAAGATTTCTAAAGTTTCTTCTGGTGGAAGTGAAGAAATACTCGGATATTCTGGGTGCCCAACTAAATTGAATTCATCAGCGAGTTTTGGATCTTCGAGTTGATTATCTTCTAAGCTAAGTAAATCTTTCCAGTTCATATTTAAAATAAGAGATTTTGGTATTCTTCTCTATGTTCCTCAAATTGTAATTTAAACCTATCTTGCATATCGCGAAATTCCTTTTCAGATTTAATTTCGAAATATTCCAATACTTCGGGTTCCACAGTAAAATAGTTCCCTTTGCCTCGACCAATATTGGCTAAAATATCTGCTAAATAAATAATTTGGCAAAGGATATTGTTTCTGGTTCTGCATTGCCAAGGTTTGTGATGGTAACGAATGACATCTAGAATTTCTTCAGGGAACTTCCATTTTTCTGACATCAAATAACCAATTTCGGAATGTGTTGTCCCTAGTGTATATTCTTCAACCCATTCTGAAATTTCATTACTGTCATCACTTCTTAGAACTCGAATTTGATTGACTTGGCTTAAATCAAGCGATAATAGAACCATCCTGCCTAAATCGTGAAGTAATCCACAAATGATGGCTGGTTCCAATAACTTTAAATGTTTTTTGCTATCTTCAATGAGAAACCTCGCATACATCGAGGTTTTGAAAGAATGTGTCCAAACTAGAACTTGTTTCGCATAGCGAGTGTTAAGTATTCTTTTTGCTCCCAATGTCAAAAAGATAGATTCTAGATTTTTAAGTCCGATTCTTTTTACACCTTCTAATACGGAGATAATTGGTGTATGGGCTCCAAATAATGGTGAGTTTGCTATTTTCAGTATTTCGGCTGTAATTGCTGGATCTTTTTCTACTTGGCCAGAAATTTCGTGCCAATCGACATCCTTTTTTTTAGCAATCACTATGAGTTTTTGAATCTGTGGTGGTAGGGGAGGGAGATTATTCACTTCCCTGACCAGAAGATTTTTTATATTGATTTGGTTTTCTTTTGGGATGAGTTGTTTCGGAATTCGAATGATGACTTCAGTATAATCATCTGTTGTCATTAGTTGAAAGAATTGGTTTGAGATTCCTGAATTTCTGAGTAAGATGTGAATGAGTACAATTCCAAGACCAGAACTTTCTTCGTTGTCAATGGACTCACGGTAAGCATCGTTTATGTTTTTGTATTTCGCGGATGCTTGTACTCGTTTTAGAATTCTGTTTTTTTCTTCAGGGAGGATCTTAGCGTTATTACGAACCTTGAATTCAATATAGTCTTCTTTGAAAATTGTGCTTAAAGTTATTTTATAGGGGGAATCCTCTAGGGCCAAAAAAACACGTTTGCGGTTGTGTCCGAATTCGTCTTTGTAAAGAGGGATCCCTCGACCATAGTCTTTTTGATCCCAAAGATTCAAACCTTGTTCCTGAAAAAAAACACGTTTCCCGTTAGCCTTACATCCGTTTACTAGTAGTTCACTTAGGATTGTAAATAGAATTTCATGTAAGAATTCTAGAGAGATACTCCTGACGATCCTACCAATCCAGACATCGAGTTCCGGGCAGTCGATTTCCGAAAAGTGGACATATTCTTTGGAAATTAGTTTTCCCGAAAGAAAGTCCTCCTGGAAGGTGATGAGCGGGGGAATCGACATGATAAACCTGTTTTGAACCTTGTTTCTCTTTTTGAAAACCGAAAATTTTATTTTGAAATTTCTGTCAGGATTCCGATAATAAAGACTATGGAACTCTTAAAAAAATCCCTTCCTATTGCCCTTGTGTTATTTGTAGCAGTTGCCTCTATTTCTGCACAGGACACCAAACCACAAGTTACTTCTACCGATGTGAATCAAGAGAATCACGATGCAAAAGAGGGACAGGATAAAGAGTTATTCGAATACTACTATAAAACCCGCCCAGAAAATTTACCACCTAATAAAGCGAAACTAGAATATAACTTGATTAAGACGCTCAAAAAAGAGATCATGAGTCGCGACTATTCTAAAGAATCGGTAGAAGCTATCAAAAAAATCGATGCTACAAATGTTCAATACGAAAGAGTGTATAGAGAAAGTAAATGGCTTCGTGGTTTTATGACTCAAAACACCCATCTAAACTATTTAGAATATATGTACATTGTGAAACATGATAAATATATGTGTTTTGTGAGTTTTGATGTTAATCCTGAACTTTATTTACAACAGTCTCGCCAGTCTCAACTGGTTTTTGCTGCGAAGGATAAGTTCGAGATAGTAATCCCAAAACCCTAATTGGTAAGGAAACACCGGCGAGTACGAGTAAATAGATAAATCCATATAAAAAATATCTTTCTAAGTTTTCCAAAAGGGGGAGTGGTTCCTCATTCCCTCTAATTTGCGAAATGGCTGTTTGTTTTCCGAAAATTCTAATTTCTTTTTTATAAACTTCAATTGTATCACCTAACCTAAGTCTTTTGTAGATAGAATAGGGTATCCGTTCTGTAATTTCAAAAAGAGAACCATTACTCAGGCCAAAACTGTAGTGGCATTGGTAAGCAATAGGGAATTGGTTTTTGACTCGTGAGAGTTCTTGGACGATCGCAAAACTTCTGTTTTTCTCTGTTGTTAGAGTTTGCGTTTCTGATTTTAAGTAACTATTTTCAAAATGAACAAGCGAATAGAATAGGGAAATAACAATAAAGGAAATAAAAACCGAATTGGAGATCCAAACCGAGATTTTTGGAGACATCTAGGACTTAGATGGCTCCTCAAATGACTTCAACGCTTCTTCACGGTCACTATAAAATTGAAAAGCACTGGAAAGTCCTAACAAATGAAATACTTGTAAGATAGAACTAGTCACTCCGACCAGTGCCATCTCTTTATTTCTTTTTTGTAAGTTCATTTTCACATCTAAAATCATTCGGATTCCTAAACTAGATATGTATCGGAGTTCTGAAAAATCCAAAATGAGATGTTTTCTATCGGTTCCGACCATTTCATCTAAGATCGTTTGTGTGATTCGATCCAGTGGACCCGATTCCATACGACCTTTGATTTGGACGATGACGGTTCCATTGATGCGTTTTTGTTCTATTTCGTATGGTAAGTCTTGCATGGATTCCCCTCTCTTTAGCGGAACAATTACAAATAATTTCTCGGGCGATAACCGAATTGTCGCCTTGGCATAAGGTGGAAAAGGATAATGTCTTTCCGTAAGGGAATCGACAGCCAAACCACCATTCATTTCAGAAATAACTTCCACTTGATCTAAAGCCCGGAAATCTGCCAAGGAAAACTCTGTTTCTGGGGACTTCACTCGGATTTCTCGAGAATAAACATGGAAAAACGGCTCATGTTTTGAAAAAGGTGGGAATTTTTTAGGAAAACAGGAAGTAATCCATCCGGTGGAACCCGCTCCCGTATAAACTAACAGGCCTGAACATTTTTGTTCTTCTTTCTTTCCTTGGTAAGAAATCCAAAAGCGAGATGTAAGGTCTGGGCTACTATTTCGTACAGAAAGTTCGCAAATGGCTGGTACAGTTTTCAGTTTGGTGCCGTTGGGATATTGAATTTCTGTATCAAGTAGTGACCAGGATTCCAATTTTGTTTGCCTGAAATTGTTACCCACTGCCTTTTTTAATTCTTCCGCGGTAAAACCGAGTAATGCTCCCACGGAGGAATCAGGATCGGAATTACAACCGATTAAATGAGTATTCCCAGCCAAATGGGCCACATAAGTGAAATGGTTATCACCGCCATGAGCGACGATCAAATCGTATTTGGTGCCAACTTCGGGATCAAAATTTTCTCGAAATACAAACTCGGCATTAGGAAATACTTGGGATTTCAGAAAGTCACGTGACTGTAATTGCCTTTCGTGTGATTCAAAAGTCCTTTCGAAGACTTCTGGATTTTGACGTGCGACTTCTTTGTAGGCTTGAATGGAGCCATAAGTTTCCAAATCCAATTCGTATTTGGTACGTTTGAATACCACTACGACCTTTTTATACTTGGTTGAAGTCATGAGTTTTGGAAGAAATTCCCATTTTCCTTAGGGAAATAAAGGTTTTTTTGAAAAAACTTCGTTTTTCTTAATAAATTTCGAGAAAAATTGTATCCAAAATCAATTTAGTCTTGTACCAAATCATGTAGTTTTATAAATAATGTGTAACCGTTAAATGGTTTAGAGGAAAATCAAAGTATGGCAACAACTCCTACCCCAATGAAGAAGTCCGAAATGCTCAGCGAACTTGCTGAAATAACTGGTATGACCAAAAAGAACGTAGCAGCGTTCCTAGACTCCTTTGTTGATCTCGCTTATAAAGAAACCAAGAAAAACGGAGCATTCATCATTCCAGGTTTAGGAAAACTTGTTAAACGCAATCGTCCAAAACGCAAAGGAAGAAACCCTGCAACTGGTGAAGCCATCGTAATTCCTGCTAAAACTGTTGTTAAATTCACTTTATCTAAAACTTGCAAAGATGCAGTTGTGCCTCCAAAAAAATAATTTAGTTTGTGAACCCAGGAGGGTGTCCCCCTGGGCATTTTATGGATAAAAAACCTTATCCTTTTTTGCCATTTGAAGATTCTCTCGTAGGAGAAAAAATTCTTCTTGTTTGGCAAGAAAGCAATCATTCAGAAAAAAATCTAAAAGACAATTTACTAAAAGCTCTGGATCTTACAGAAGACCAGATCATTTTTACACCCAATGCCATCAAACAAAAGTTAATGGTATCTTATCCGACGGAAATTCGTTCCTACATAGAAAAAGGTGAACCTAGGAACATCACCAACCTCTTGTTACAGATTGCAAGAGGAAAGTCAGAGTTAAATCCAATTCCGGCACTTGATATCACATTTGAACTGATGGAATGGATCCTTACAGGATTTGATTTGGATGATGTATTAGTAGAAACCTTATCCGCATTATTTGGAACCAATCTAACAAATGATTTTGTCGACCAAGTGAGAGCTGAATACATTAAGGAATTTCGCGGTTAAAGATTTTTGATTGGGTGAAGGTATTTTTGTTGTCAAATATTGAACTTGGTTCAAATTTTGGAACAAATAAGAACTTTTGGATATCAATATGCAAACTCGGAATATTTATAAATGGGGATCTCCCGATGTAGAAGAAAAACTACCGGAACATACATTAAAATTTTTGGAAGGGCAATTTCCCGTAGATAAAGAGTTTAAGGCTTCATTCCCAAAAGGAGAACTTCCTCTTTCCCCGTTAAAAAAATCTAAAATTACTACAACCACTCTGACTAAGTTAAAACAAATTGTTGGAAAAGACTATGTTTCATTAGATGATGTTTCTCGTGCCAGACATTCGATTGGGAAATTTTATACAGAAATTTATAAAGCAAGATTCGGTGAAGTCACAGATGTTGTGGATGTTGTTGTATCACCTAAAAATGAACAAGAAGTAATCGAAATTATCGCTTTAGCGAATGCAGGTAAAATCCCTGTAATTCCCTATGGTGCAGGATCTACAGTTACAAAAGCCTTACAAGCTCCGAAAGGAGGAATCTCTTTAGATTTATCTAGATTAAATCGTATCATCGAATTCAATGCCATTGATTCTACCGTAACTGTGGAAGCAGGGGTGTATGGCCCAGTTTTAGAAAAACATTTGAACGAACGTGGTTATACTTGTGGTCACTTCCCTCAATCTTTTGAATTTTCTACTGTAGGCGGTTGGATTGCTGCCAAAGGTGCGGGCCAGGCCTCCACTGGTTATGGGAAAATTGAAGATATTCTTCTTAGTTTAACAGCAATTACACCTTCGGGGAAGTTTGAATCGAAAGCCTATCCAGCTGCATCTATTGGTCCTGACTTATTCCGTTTGTTTTTAGGAACAGAAGGAAGTTTTGGAGTCATTACAAAAGCTACTTTAAAAATTCGTAAATTCCATCCTGAAAATTCGGCCAAAGGATCTTTTATATTTAAAAACTTTGAAAAAGCTGTGGAGACAATGCGAGATGTGATGCAAGCCGGGTTTGGGAAACCACATTTCTTTCGTATTCAAGATCCGGAAGAAACAGACATTTCCTTCCATATGAGTGGGCTTCATGGTGGTAAAGAAGATTATTTTCTTAGATTCATTGGTTACAAACCAATGGAAAGATCACTGATGCATATCATCATAGATGGTGATCCGGCTTATGCTAAAGAAGTTTTAAGAAAGATTAAAAAAATTGCAAAACGGAATGGTGGGTTTTCGACAGGAGAGTCACCAGTCAACAAGTGGTTACACCAAAGGTATTCCAGCGCTTACCTAAGAGATTATCTTATGGATGAAGGAATCAGGATTGATACCCTTGAGACAGCCGTTAGTTGGTCAAATTTACATGGATTGTGGGAAAAAACTAGAGCGTACATTAAAAGTCACGAAAATACATCATGTATGGTTCATATATCCCATGCTTATGAGAATGGTGCCAATTTGTACTTTATATTCTTAAGTCCAATCAATGGGAAAAATGAAATTACCGACTTTGTAAAATTTCACAAAGGGATTATCGACAGTATTCACAAACATGGCGGATCACTATCACACCACCATGGGATTGGGCGTATGTTATCTCCATGGATGGAAAGTGAAGTGGGGAAAGAAGGCCTTCGTGTTTTATCCTCAATCAAAAAAACTTTTGATCCGAAAGGAATTATGAATCCAGGTGGACTCTTAGGACTTAAATAATGGGCGTTTCTGAAAGGAAAAAACGTGAGTTTGCACAAAGAGAATCTGATATTCTTAATTGTGCAATTGAACTATTTAGAACCAAACATCCATCACTTGTTAAGATGGATGATATTGCAAAACAATTGGAGATAGGGCGGGGTACGATCTATCTCCATTTCAAAAGTAAAGATGATTTAATGGCAAGGATTCAGTATGAAGATTATGTACGTCTTCGCACTCGATTGGAAAAAGCCTTTGATGAACCATCGGCGATCGAAATGTCTAGAAAGGCAATCAGAGCTTATATCGATCATTGTTTGGGTGATCGTCACATGTATGTGGTTGCCAGACAGTGCGGAACGAACTTAAATATTAATAATGTTTCTGAAGATTTGCGTGAACAATTGACGGAAGAACGAACCAATCGCCTAACACTATTAGAAAAAATCTATAAACAAGCAAAACAAGAAAACTTAATCAATTCTAGAGGAACTTACCCAAATGTAGCTGTCGCTTGGGGTATGATTCGTGGTGCCGTTGAAGTTATTTTGGAGGGACATTTCCAAAATGAAATCAAAAGTGAAAAGGCCTATTTAGAAACAATTGAACATGTATTATTTTATGGGCTGTTTTCCGGTAACAAAGGAGAGACTTGATGAGAAAGATAAAAGTAATTTTAAATCCTGTATCTGGCGGAGGACTCTCTGCAAAAGTTTGGAAACGAGTGGAACCCGAGTTACAGAAAAAAGGAATCCCTTATGAATTTGAAGCCACAACGAAAGAGAAAGCAGCTCGGGACATTGCAAGAGAATCCGTAAAACAAGGGTTCCATTGGATAGTTGGGATTGGTGGTGATGGAACATTTTCTAATATCATCAATGGACTTTTTGAAAATGGAAAGTTAATCAATAAAAATATTATCTTTAGTCCCATCCCTGCGGGTCGAGGAAATGATTTTATTAAAACTGTAAAAGTTCCTAAAAATCCAATCAAAGCACTGGAACAAATTTTGGAAGGTAAAGAAAGGGTCATCGATTTAATCGCCGTTACTTACACCAAGTCGGACAAAACAAAGGGTAATTATCTATGTTTGAATTTGGCGGATGTTGGAATGGGTGGTGAAGTGGTTTACAAAGTGAATAGGTCAAAACTTGCATCCATCATCGGTGGAAAGGGAGTGTTTTTATTATATTCTTTTCTCTGTTTATTTACTTACACGAACAAAAAGATATCTCTTACACTTTCTAAATTTGAAAAAATTACTAACAAGTGTAGGCTCATTGTTTGTGCCAATGGAGAATATGCTGGTGGTGGGATGTGGTTTGCACCCAAAGCAAAGTTAGACGATGGTAAAATGGATTTTCTTGCAATTCAAGACGTAACTGTTATGGAAACCCTTCGTAAGTTTGGTTATTTGTATCGGGGGAAATTGTCAGATGATTCAAAAGTAATCTCTAAACAAATCACTGAGTTAACCGCTGAATCAGAAGAAGATGTTTTTATTGATGTAGATGGTGAAAACATGGGCCAACTACCAGCTCACTTCAAAGTTTTACCGAAAGCCCTACCAATCAAATGTTAATACAATGAAACAAATTACAAAACATGAAAGTTCTCGGCTTAAAAATCTAAAGGAAGAATATGATATCATCATCATTGGCGGAGGGATCACCGGTGCCAATGTGCTTTGGGATGCTACTCTTCGCGGATACAATTGTTTACTCGTAGAAAAAAATGATTATGCTTCTGGAACAAGCCAAGCGACCTCTAAACTCATTCATGGTGGACTTAGGTATTTAAAGAATCTTGAGTTTGGGTTAGTTCGAGAATCACTTTCTGAAAGAAGATACCTTGCAAAAATTTCTCCCCATGCAGTGAGGCCTATGGGATTTATCATCCCAATTCGTTCCTGGTTCCAACGTGTTCAATTGTTTTTAGGGATGGAACTATACAACGCACTTTCATTTGATCGGAATGAAGAAATTGATGCAGATGTTCGATTGCCTAGATACCGATGGAATTCTTTAGGAGAAACCATTTATAAAGTTTTGGGATTGGATCGGAAATCTCTGAAAGGGAGTTTCCAATACTACGACTATGCCAATCCAAACCCAGAAAAACATACTACTGAATTTATATTGTCTGCTAAAGAGAAGGGTGCACATGCATTCAACTACCTCGCAGTTACCACGTTAAAAAAACAAAATAGCGGTGGTTATACGGTTGGGCTTACCGATTCCATTACAGGGAAAAAGGTATTGGTTTCTACTAAGGTTGTTGTGAACTCGGCGGGACCTTGGGCCGATGTGATTGAATCCATGACTGGAGTTACAGCGGAAAAAAAACTCGTACGTTCTAAAGGAATCCATGCGGTAGTTCGCAATATTTGTGGGAATGAATGTGCTGTGTTATCCAAAAGAGACGGATCACACCTGTTTGTGATCCCTTGGCGTGGGAAAACCATAGTTGGAACAACAGATACGGCTTATGAAGATGATCCAAATGCTTTTAAAGTCAAACAATCGGAACTAGTGGATTTACTCGATGAAGTAAACTTTAGTTTTGGGTTTGCTAAACTCACTTTAAAAGATGTGGATTATTATTATGGTGGATTACGTCCTTTAGTGGAAGATCCAGGGAGCACAGAGGGAACATATTCTGCTTCTAGAAAATCTGAAATTTTTCATTATGAAAAAGAAGGATTTCCTGGTTTTTTCTCGGCGTTAGGTGGAAAGTATACAACTAGTCGTGCTGTTGCAGAAAATTTAGTCAATTCAATTGATCTTTATTCTAAAGGAAGTGAATCCCTTTGTGTTACTAAATTTACGCCACTTCTTGGCGGAAGATACCAAAGTTTAAAGGAACTTGTAAATGAATTACAATTTAAGTATCCTAAAATATTGGGTGCAAAGTTAGAAACATTAGCACGTCGTTACGGAAGCACGACTTGGAAAATTCTTAATTTGGAAGGTAAGGATTCGTATCGAATTCCCAATGGAGAGATCTATTATGAAGAAGAAGTCGAATACATGGTTACCCATGAAGACATTCTTCATTTAACGGATTTTTATTTTAGAAGGTCTGGGGTAGGTACTGTCGGAACTCTCGATCCATCAGAACGATCCAAATTAGACAAAAAAATTGCAAAAATTCTTGGTTGGAATGCAGACAGGTTGAAAGAAGAAACAAAGTTAGTTGATGAAAGATACAAATGGTATGTTGACTAGTGGCTAGGATCTCTATCGATATTCCAGAAAAACAAATTTATTCTACCGACTTAAGTGTTCGAATCTCAGATATTAATTTTGCTGGGCATTTAGCGCATGATGCCATATTAACCTTAACTCATGAATGTCGGGCTCGGTTTTTTCATTCTCATGGATGGACAGAAATCAATGTAGAAGGGAAGGGGATAGTGGTTTCTGATGTTGCTATTGTTTATAAATCGGAAGCATTTTTCCCTGATGACCTAGTCATGCAGCTTTATGTGGACAATGTGTCCCAAAAATCATTGGAAATGGTGTATGTGATTACCCATAAAAATGGGGGAAAAGAAATTGCTCGTGCTAAAACTGCGATCGTTTTCTTTGATTACGCGGAAAGAAAACCCTGCGCCATCCCCGATGTTTTTTTGAAAGTCCTTATTTGATTTTTGTTTGGATTATGGAAACGATTTTACGTTCCTCTTCTTCATACTTTAATTTATGAATCCCACCCAGTGGGTTTCGTTTCACTGCTTGGTTCCATTTCGATGATTCCAATTCTTCCCAAATGGAGATTCCCCATCTTCCATATTCATTGCGAATCCATTGTGTGAGTTGGGTGAGAGTTTCTGTATTTTTATCCTTTCGTTTTTGATAATTTAAAATGTAGTTTAATAGTTCTTCGATTCCTTTTCGTTTGGTGACTGATGTTTTGAAAATAGGTGGAAGAGACTGGTCAGGAAGGATATCTTTGATGAATTCCAAAGTGGATTCTAACATATAATAACTGGAATTAGCCAAAGATTCTTCATCACATTTGTTGATGATAAAGGCTTCGGGAACTTCCATAATCCCTGACTTCATAAATTGTACTTGGTCTCCACCGAGTGGTTGCATCACAAGAAAGGATAAATCGGATATTAGAGATACTGAGATTTCGTTTTGGCCAATTCCAACAGTTTCTACAAATACATAATCAAAAATTCGTCTCAAGAAACGAATGACATGATACGTATAAGGATTGAGTCCACCCAGTTCTAATTGGGATGGTTGGGATCTAAAATAAATACGAGTATCTCTTCTCGGAAGAGTGACTCTTGTTCGATCACCTAGGATGGATCCTCCACTGAGATTGGAAGAAGGATCTATGGCAACAATGGCCATTTTTTTATCGGGAGCAAAATCTAGGAAAAGTTTGCATAACTCACCGAGTAACGAGGATTTGCCGGCACCTGGTGTTCCTGTGATACCGATGGTGAGTCCTTCTTTTGAATTTGGATTTTGACGGATTAGTTCTTGGAATAAAAACTCTCGAAATTCTAAATTGTTTTCTGTTTCAATTTTTGAAATGATTTTAGCAATCGGATACTTTTCACCAAGAAGTGCCTCCGAAACCAGTTGGGATAAAGATTCTTTGGTATCAATCAAGAGTGGTTGCCATTAAAAAAGATAAATTAGGGTAGTGGATCTTCCATTGCAGATTTTTAAAAATCCACAATGGAAGATAATTTTAAAACCGGCTTTTGGTTCTTAAACGAGAGCGGGTTCTTCAGAAACGATGTCGATGATTTTTTCCATAATCGACATAAGATCATAGTCTTTTGGAGTGAAGATTTCTCGAATTCCCATTTTTTTCAGTTCCTCAAAATCGGATTCAGGAATGATTCCACCAATCACAACAGGGATTTTTGCTTTGTAATGTGTTAGTTCATCAAACAACTGTTTTACGATTTCTTTATGCGAACCGGAAAGAATAGAAAGCCCAATTACATTGGCATTTTCTTCCACAGCAGACTGTACGATTTCTTCAGGAGAAAGTCGAATCCCTGAATAAATCACATCAAAACCACTGTGTTTTGCAGAAACTGCAATCATCTCTGCACCATTGGAATGACCATCAAGTCCTGGTTTTCCCACAACGATTTTTGGTCTATGTCCATTTGCCTTAGTAAAGGCTTCTACTTTCCCACGAACGGTAGAAACTTTATCGTCCGACAAAAAGAGTTTTTGGCCATCGACACCTGTAGGTGGGTTGTATTCCCCATACACTTCGCGAAGTGCGTCTGCCCATTCCCCTGTGGTGACGAGTGCTTTGGCACAAGCAATCGAGTAAGGCATTAGATTTTTTCCGTCTTTAGCTGCTTGTTTTAATTCTTCTAAAGATTTTTTAGCAAGATCGGCATTACGACGAGATTTTGCTTCTCCAAGAACGTTTAATGTTTGTTCTGCGGATTTTGGATCAACTTTGAAAATACCACCATCGGAGTCGGTCATCAGTGGAGATTTGATTCCATCAGTCCATTTGTTTTTACCAACAATCACAAGTTCATTGGAATTGATTTTAGAAAGCCTCTCTGTTTGTGATTTCACAAGCTGAGATTTCATATAACCATTTTCAATGGCAACGAGAGCTCCGCCCATATCGATGATTTTTTGAATTTCAAGTTTGGCTTCTTCTTTGAGAGCTTTCACTTTAGATTCAATGACTTTGGATCCTTCGAAGATGTCTGGGTATTCCAAAAGGTCTGTTTCATAAGCAAGGACTTGTTGCAAACGGAGTGACCATTGTTGGTCCCAAGGTCTTGGTAATGATAATGCTTCGTTCCAAGCAGGAAGTTGGAGGGCACGACATCTTGCATTTCTAGAAAGTGTCACACCCAGAGACTCGATAAGAATCCTCCATGCGTTGTTCTCCGGCTGTTCTTCCGTAAGTCCAAGAGAGTTGACTTGTACTCCATAACGGAACACTCGGTATTTGGCAGTTTTTACTTTGTAACGTTCTGTCGTGATTTCTTCCCACATTTCTGTGAAGGCGCGCATTTTGCACATCTCTTCCACAAAACGAATCCCTGCGTTTACAAAGAAGGAAATTCGACCCACACACTGCTCAAATTCATCATCAGAAAAACAATTTCTTTCTTTGATGGCATCTAACACAGCAATAGCTGTGGCAAGAGCAAAGGATAGTTCTTGAACCGGTGTGGCACCAGCTTCTTGTAAATGGTAAGAACAAATGTTAGATGGATTCCACTTTGGAATGTTATGTAAGGAATACTCATACATATCCACAATGATTTTCATGGATTCTTTCGGAGGATAAATGTAAGTCCCTCGTGCTAGATATTCTTTGATAAGATCGTTTTGAGTGGTTCCATTTAGTTTTTCTAAAGGAACTCCACGTTCTTCCGCAAGGGCTACATATAGCGAAAGTAACCACATGGATGTCCCATTGATGGTCATGGAAGTGTTCATCTCTTCGATCGGGATTTGGTCGAATAAAATGCGAAAGTCTTCGAGTGAATTGATGGGAACTCCCACCTTTCCTATTTCTGGGCGTGATACCTCGTGGTCGGAACTATAACCACACTGAGTTGGGAGATCAAATGCAATGGAAAGCCCTGTTTGGCCTTTAGAAAGGTTCTTTCTGTACAACTCATTGGAGGCTTTTGCATTGGTATGCCCAGCATAGGTCCTAAAAATCCACGGTTTGTCAGGTTTTCCCTGTCCATTCTCGTCCACGAGAAGGTATTCTTTTTTTTCGGCGGACATTATTTGCCTCGTTTTATAAATTCTATGTATAATTGAAAATCTTCTGGAATATTTTCACCTAAAAATTTATACAGGACTAGGCAATTTGAGCCTTTTCCAAGATGCGAGACCCAAAACCTTTTTCACCACTTCCTTTCTTTTTTAGCATCTTACTCTTAAGTTTGGGCTTTGCGCTGTTCTCTTATTTTAGACCTTTCCCTACAACAGAAACAGAATGGGAGTTTTTGGCCAATATTAAGTCGGCCACAGAAGAGGGGGGACTTGTTTCCACTCGGGAACCTCTTGCCATTTGGTTTGTCGTGGCATGGAAAAAACTCTTTGGGATGAATTACATTCCATCCTTTCTTGTGTTAGCCGGACTTTTTTACAGTCTCTTCCTCCACTTGTTTATGTTACTCCTTCGGTCAGAAGAGTGGAAGAGAAACCATTACCTTTTGGTTTACTTAGCTGCCTTTTTACCATTTTCCTACGGATTTCCTACTTCCTATTTTACGGAAACACTCTGCCTTGTATTTTTACTTTTAGTTTTTTTGACATTCCGATTGGAAAAGATGACAGACCTACTTGTTTTTCCAACCTTTACAGCTCTTGCCTTCTTTTCTAGTTTCATTATGTTCTATTTAGGATTTACTTTCTTTGTGATTTTTACGGGAATCCGTGGATCTAGGAAAGCTGCTCAAAAGACTTCTGTATTTTACAAAAAGAAAAATATACCGTTTTTGTTTTTAATAGGTTACCTTGGATTTTTTATCCTTTCTCTCATTTACTTTTCCTATTCAGATTTTTTTGGACCAAACTCCATTGGGTTTTTATTCAAAACTTGGTACAATTCTGCTCTTCTCATCCTTTTGCCACTTGTGGTTCTTGGGATAGGGCATATATTATTAAAAACAGAAAAAGAACTCAACACGATCACCGCATCGGTAGTGGTGGTTCTATCCATCGCAGTTTCCATTTATTTTATATTCAAAAATTTAAATGCATCGGAAAAGGAACCTTGGGAACTCCAATCCAAAAATCTAACCAAAGCCTTCGGTCAGGCCCTCATTTTAAAATCGGATCCCATTTATTTACCAAAAGAATTTTCTTTTGCCTTTTATTTCCAAACAGGAACTAAAACAAAATATATGCGTGAGGAAACGGTAACTGATAAATCCTTTTTGTATGTAGATGGAATTTGGAACCAGGACATCCAATTGGTTCAAAAATCAGGACTCTTTCGACGAAGCCAAAGAGCATTTGCCATTGTGCCAATTAGCGAAGATGATGTTCTCATCCAAAGGGCCACTACAGAAAAAATTAGAAACGAAAAAAGTTTGAATTTTATTGTAAAAAAAGTAGATGATGCTTGGTCTGAAGTTCCCACCAAACGTCCGTTTGATCTTTATACTGCTGGATTACAAAAAAAGTTTGGTTATTTAACTTTCTATTAAGAATTTTTAAGAACTAAAATCTTTATAGTAACGTTTGACCTTGTTTACGTACTTTTGTGTTTCTTCGTAAGGAGGAATGCCTTTGTAACGTTTCACTGCCCCAGGGCCTGCATTGTATGCAGCAATTGCTTTTTCCGGATCTTTGAATTCCTTCATAAGCCCCTTTAGAAATTTCACCCCACCACCAATATTTTCTTCTGGATTGAAGGGATCATTCACTCCTAAAGATTCTGCGGTTTCCGGCATCAGTTGCATAAGGCCCATAGCTCCTTTCGGAGAGACTGCATTTGGTTTGAAACCGGATTCTGCTTTGACCATCGCCTTCACAAGGTTAGGATCCATTCCTTGGGATTTGGCAATGGATTCAATGGTTCCTAGAATGTCATTGGGTTTGGATTTTGAATCTGTTGGAAAAGAAACAGGGATTTTGGATCCCACTCCTTCGGGGAAGGGGAGAGAAATTCCTTCTGTTTTGGCATTCGAGATCGTTGTGGGAAGGATTTCTTGTGATTTCGAGCGGTTCCATTCCTTCTCTAAAACATCCGGAAAGGAAACCAGTGATTTAGGATTTTCTGATAATTTGGATAGGGATTCCATCCGGTTCAAAACAGAAGATACAGAAGGGATGTCCGTTAGTCTCACAAAATAAAGATCGACTGAGTTTGGGAAAACTAAAGAAAAAAATATGTCTCATTAGCCCATTGCCGGGTTGATGGACTGCAAATCCTTGAGGGAAAGCGGTTTTACCAAATACCCTTTCACATTTTGGAACTCTTCTGACCGGGCTTTGTCTGTTGGATCAATGGAAGAAGTGAGGATGTAGATAGGGAGATTGGCATATTTCGGGTGTTTGCTTATGGCTCTTAAAAATTCCCAACCGTCCATAACAGGCATATTTAAGTCCAAAAAGACCATATCGGGATCGGCAGAACCAGCTAGGAGTGCATTCCAGGCCTCTTCTCCATTGTGGAATCCATGAATTTCATCAGCAAATGAAAATTTTTCCATCAATGTTTTGATGAGAAAAGTTGTGATCATGTCATCTTCAACTAGGTATACCATACTTAATTGTTTCATAATTTGCGAATTGATCCGAGCGTATTTTCATTCGGAAAGAAAAGAAATCAAGAAATAATCATGCCTCAAAGTGTATGGGGGGAGGTGAGAATATTGGGACTTAGGATTTCCTTTAATTTTTTTTCTTCTAACAATCCAAGTTCCAAAACAATGGATTCTACGGATCGGTTTTCCGAAAGTGCCTTCTTTGCAACAAGGGTTGCATTTTCATAACCAATGTAAGGATTGAGTGCGGTGGCAAGACCTGCGGATGTTTTGACCCGTGATTCCAGTAGTTCCCGATTGGCAGTAATTCCTTCAATACAATTGATTCTAAGAGTTTTACAACCGGCTGTTAGGTGTTCGATACTTTTGAAAAGACTGTGTGCAATGATGGGTTCAAAAGCATTGAGCTGTAATTGTCCCGCTTCTGATGCCATGGTGATGGTGATATCGTTTCCAATCACTTCATAAGCAATTTGGTTCACAACTTCTGGAATGATGGGATTGACTTTCCCAGGCATAATGGAAGAGCCGGCGGCTTTTGCAGGAAGATTGATTTCGTTAAACCCACCTTGTGGCCCACTAGATAAAAGTCTTAAATCATTACATACTTTTGATAGTTTTGTGGCAATTCGTTTGAGAACACCAGATAACTGGACGAAGGCGCCTGTGTCTTGTGTGGCTTCGATAAGGTTTGGAGCCGCTTCGAGACTTAGGCCAGTGTCGTTTGCTAAAATGTTGGTTACAATTTGTGAATAACGGATGTCTGTATTGATCCCTGTGCCTATGGCCGTGGCTCCTAAATTGATTTCACCAATTAATGAGGTTGCTTCTTTTAATCGGCTGATGTCTTCACCTAACATTACGTCGTAAGTCGAAAATTCCTGTCCCAAAGTCATTGGCACAGCATCTTGTAATTGGGTTCTACCAATTTTTAAAATATCATGAAACTCTTCTGATTTTTTACGAAAGGCAAGTTGGAGGTCTTCCATTGCTGTGAGTAATCCTTTAATGGCAAAAACAGCGGCAACTTTGAGTGAAGTTGGATACACATCATTTGTACTTTGGGACATGTTTACATCATTTAACGGATGCAGGTGGTCATAATCCCCCTTTGTAAAACCTGACATTTCTAAAGCAATGTTTGTGATCACTTCATTGGCATTCATATTGGTGGAAGTTCCGGCCCCACCTTGGATCACATCCACCACAAACTCGGAATGAAACTCACCTGCAAGAATACGGTCGCAAGCATTCGTGATCATCTTTGTTTTTTCTTTAGAGAGTAATCCTAACTGTAAATTGGCTTTGGCGGAAGCCCTTTTGATATAGGCGAGGGCACGGACGAGGTCAGCATAGGTTCCAATGGTTTTTCCTGTTATGGGATAGTTTTCCAAGGCTCTGAGAGTATGGATCCCCCAATAAACATCCGCGGGGAGATCTCGTTCCCCCAAAAGGTCGTGTTCTCGGCGCGTGGTTTGGTTCATAAGTTTTATTTTCTCTCGGGATAGGACGAAAGATACTCGACCAAATCCAAATGGGAAGAAGATTTATGTTGTCGATGTCTAAAATTAGATTTTCAGTTTTCGTTTTTATTTCTCTCATTTTTCTTTCCCCAATTTTGGGAAAGGAAAAACAACCAAATGCGGTTTCCTGCAAACAAAAGGAAGAAACCGTAAAAACCATCTTCCAGTTATTACCAGAATCAGAAAGGTCTTGTATTGATATTGCCAAACTGGTTTTGACAGAAGAAGACGAAGATGGCGAAAAATTGGACAAAGAGTATGCTGACCTATTTTTAAAAGTTTGTGAACTCAAACGGAAAAAACTTTCCTTAGATGAAATTCGAGAAAATTTAGGCATCACAAAACAGTGCGTGATTGCTGTCAATGTATCGAAAAAGAATTGATTCCTGATCGGTTTCGATTAAGATTTTGGCAAGTTTTATGCCGAAATACACGATTGTTTTTGTTTCCTTTTTTTTGCCAGCAGTTCTTTTGCCTTGCGAACCTTTTTCACCAAAGACCTTAGCACCTATCGACCATTCGGCGAAAGACAAAAGTTTTAGCGAATTCAAAACCAAGTTTTTAAAGATACTGAAAACTAAAGACCGAAAAGCCTTAGAAGAGGTGATCGACAAAGATATTTATTTTTCCATCGGTGGTGGGGAAGGTAAAAAGGATTTTTTAAAATCATTCCAACTAACAGAAAAACCATCTACTTCTAATTTTTGGGAATTAATGGACGAAGTTGTTAAATTAGGATTTCGTCAGAACAAAGAAGGACAGATGGTTGCTCCCTATTTTTTTGAAACCTTCCCTGGTGATTATGATCCATTCACACATTACCTTGTGATCGGAAAAAATGTAAATGTAAGAGAAGATGCATCCAAAGAATCTAAGTCCATCACACAACTAAGTTACCAAATTGTAAGATCGGAAGCAGATGATCTGGATGGAAGAAGGCTCGAAAAAGAAAGTAATTGTAATTGGAAAAAGATTTGTACACCGCAAGGAAAACATGGATATGTATGTGATCGGTTTTTGCGTAGTCCTCTTGACTACAGGGCTTTTTTTGAAAAAAAGAAAAACAATTGGTATCTCACTATCTTTATCGTAGGTGATTGATTCTAGTTAAATAAGAATTTTGATTTAGTTTTTTCTTGAACCACAAATCAGGATGCTTTAGATTTGGTGAAACCATCATCCAAGGAAACATTTATGTTAAAAAAAATACTTTTTGTTGCTTTAGCGATTTCGCTAACAAACTGCGTAATTCTAAATCCAGTCGGTGCAACAATCGATCGTGAAAAAGGTTCGGAAGCTGCTTCACGAATTACAGATGCCGCCATCCAAGCGGATTTAGTGAGAGCTATCGTTCTTGTGGGTCGACCTGATATTACTTTGTTGAGTTTAGTGGCAGCAGACATTGCAAAGATTGAATCTGATAAATACTATGTTAAATCCGATGTAGACCAGTGTGTTTCTGACATCCAAGGTTTCAAAGGTGTGGTTCTTGGCCCAACAGTCGCGAATATCATCTCTTGCCAAGATTTGAAAACAGATGGTTACATCACTGGAGACCCACTTCCAAGTTTCTAATTTTTTTACTTCCCTACTTTTTTTCTGAGGTAGGGAACTCTCCTTCCCTCTTTTGGGTCATATTCACCAAACAAACAAGGAAGGTTTTATGATCTCTCTCAAACAAGTTTTAAAAATTACAACAACCGTCGGTCTAGTATCGGTGATGGCATTTGCATTCGGGAATTGTCGAGGACACAAAGACTTTGAAAAAAGAATCGAATGGGTGGCTTCTAAACTTACATCTAAATTAGATTTAGATGATGCCCAAAAAGCAAAATTGGAAACCATCAAAGCAGAACTCATCGCTAAACACAAGGAATCAAAACCAAAACATGAATCCTGGGCGAAAGAGATGGCGACCCAAATTCGTGCAGAAAAAATTGATACCAAACAACTGGATAAAATGAGTAACGAAAGAGAAGCACGCCACTTAGAAATGCGCAAGTTTTTTCAATCCAAACTCGTTGAATTCCATGCGGTACTAAAACCAGAACAAAGGGAAAAGTTTGCCGACTTAGTGGAACGTTTCGCAAGCCGCCACCAACCACCGGAAGAGTAAACAATGCCTGAGTTTGACTTCGAAACAGTAGTCAAAGAAACCAAATACTTGGTTTTAAAAACGGTCGGTGATACACTCATCGACCGTTTTGATGATGCAACAGAAGATGTGGTTCAGGAAGTATACTTCCGGGCTTTTAAATCTTTAGAGAAGGGGGGGTTTGATGGGAGATCCAAAATTTCCACTTGGATTTATACCATTGCTCGTAACGAAGCCCTTCGTATGAATGAAAAACGATTGCGAGAAGAAGAAAAAGCAAAAAGGTATTTAGTAAAAAACAAGATTCAACTTTCGGGCGTGCGAGACGAAGCGTCTTTCGAAAAAGAAGAATGGATTGAGTCCATGCTTTGTCGTATCCCTGAAGTTTATCGCCAAACTTTACGTTTGTATTTGGCAGGTAACACTATGGAAGAAATAGCAAAAGAACTTTCTGTTAGGGAAGGTACGGTAAAGTCACGTTTGTTCCGAACCAAAGAGTGGATCCGCAAACATATACCAGGAGGAAAAAATGAATTCCAAGAATCCTAAAAAATGGGAACAACTTTTGAATGATTCTGATTTTGAATTACGTTTGGTGCGAACTACCAAAAGAAGAATTCAGACTGAAAAAACAAAACGAAGAGTTTATGCCGGTTTGGCCGCCTCCGTTTTGGTTTTTTCTCTACTTTTCGTAAATGAATTTATCATCGAACCTAGTGAACTTACAACTAATGTTCATTACTTGGTGGACGAACTAAGTTCAGAATCAATTGTCAGTTTGAGTATGGATTGACATTTATCAATGATAAATGTCAAGAGTTCTGAGTTGTAGATTTATGTAAAAAGCGAGTGATTTTACTTCTCTTGTAGTCATACTAAAGACTGGAAGTAAAAGTATGAATGCCTGCATTCTCTATCTAAACAAAAAAAGAATTGAAATGATCAAATTTGAATCAGATCAAATGAGATCCAAAACCTGGGAAAAACCAATTGAGTCGGATGTCTGGGACTTTGAAGACATCACAAACACTCTACAGTCACCTAACGAATTCATTTTAGTGGGAGAATCTGATTTAAATACAGAATATAGAAAATGGTTGATGAGTCACGATCGGAACTTAGCCAAAAAACTCATTGCTGTGATTGGAAACAATGCCGAAACTAAAATCAACCAAGATCTAGTAAGCCATTTTAAAGAAAAATACTTTCGAGGGAGAGGTTTTTAACTGTAAAGGGTGGATTTATGAGTTCACGGCCACCTAAGGAAAGTTTATCTAAAAAAAAGAAAACATTGTAGTTACAAAAGATGGTCGCAAGCCTCTCCATGTGTATGAAAAAACAATCGGTAGAGCAAAAAACTAAGAGAAGTTAAAATCACAATCGTTCCAAAAGCAGGGATCCATTTTGTAGGGATACGGTGTTTCCATTTGGAAACAACCCATCCAAGTCCAGTGAGCGCGGGAACCGTTCCTAAATAAAAGAAAAACATCACAAGACCACCACTTAACAGTGTACCTGTTGCAAAAGATGCCGCATATGCTGGATACAGAACTCCACAAGGGAGTAGGGCACTCACCATTCCAATTCCAAACCCAAGTCCATTTTTGCTAAACCGAGAACGTATGGTTTCCAAAAACTTCCGAATTCCTTGTGGTAAAGAACCAAAAGAGGATGTTGATTTGATAGAATAAGTGCGGATTAAAAAGACAATAAGCAACAAAAAGGTGAGGACTCCTGCCACACCTCTAACGGCACTTAATTCCCCCAAAGCATTGGCACCTTTTCCAAGAAATCCAAGTACCATACCTAGAAAGGTATAGGAAATCACTCTTCCTAAGTGGTAGAGAAAAATAGGTAAGTTTTTTCCTTTATCCGTTTGTAAGAGAGAAACAAAAGGGCCACACATCACCAGGCAATGGAAACTACTGATAAATCCATAAATAAAGATGGAACTAAAAAAACTAAGATTTGCTAGTTGGTTCATCAGATGAATTTGTTTTGGATTGTTTACTTTCAGTAGGATACTCTTCTTCAAAGAACATTCTATATTTGGGAGATTCTATGTCTTCGAATTGTCCTTTGCGAAAGGCAGTGATAAAAACATAGAGAAAAAAGGCGGCAATACACATTGCCATGGGGATGGTTAAGTAGAGGGCTTCCATTGGGGGATCCTATATCTAATAGAAAGAGAATTTAAAAGTACTGTCAAGCTAGAACATGCCATAAACACCGCGCAGATCACTGGCAACATCAGTCCAAACATGGCAAGTGGTAACATGATAGAGTTGTAACAAAAAGAGATAATGATATTTTGCAAAATCACCTCTCTTGTTTTTTTTGCAGAAAGTAAAGAATGTACGAGTCCGTTCAAATTTCCAGATGTCAAAACTACATCTGATTTTTCGAGTGAGAGATCTTCCGCTTCTGTATGAGAAATAGAGACATTGGCCTGTGCCAAAGACAAACTATCATTGATTCCGTCACCTACCATGATGACTACATTCCCTTTACTTTGTGCAGCGCTGATCAGGTTTCGTTTGTCTTCTGGAGAGAGGTCAGAAGAATACCTTTCGATCCCTAGGGACTCAGCGATGTATTTTACGGATTTGTATCTATCTCCAGAGAGGATAGAAATATTCGGAACAAAATGTTTGAGTAGGGAAACAAAAGACTGGGCTCCAGTTCTAATTTCATCTGCGAGTAAAAAACTTCCTAAGTAAGTTCCTCCTACAGCAAGTAAAATCAAAGAACCTTCTCCTTCTGGAAATTTTCCCATAGGAATATTTTCTGATTCTAACAAAGATTGGTTTCCAATGAGAACAGAAAGTTTATTTGTATCGATTTCTAATTCAGCTTTGACACCGCGACCAGGTATGTTCTCCAAATTGGTTAATTGAATTTGTTTTGCTCTATCTTTTACGGAATTCAAAGGTTCTAAATATTTTACGAGTGATTTTGCTAAAGGATGGTTCACTTCTTTTTCAATTCGATAAACAAGTGGTAGGTGCTCATTTGCTACGGAAACTTGTCGCACTAAAAATTTTCCTTCCGTGAGTGTGCCCGTTTTGTCTAAAAATATGGTATTTGCTTTTGCGAGTGCCTCAACGACAGAAGGATTTTTTAAGAGAACTCCCTTGTCTGCATTGAGAATATGATTGGTGACAAGGGCTGTGGGAACAGAAATTCCAAGTGCACAAGGGCACGCAACAATCAAAACAGAAATAGTAGTGACAAGACTTTGTTCTAAGTTCCCACCAGATACATAATACCAAACAAAAAAACAAAGGAAGGCCAGTCCAAAAACAACAGAGATAAAGTAAGATGCGATTCTCTCTGTGAGGATTTGTAATTTTGGTTTGAGGTGTAAGGCTTCTTCTAACCTCAGTTTGAGAGAAGAAAGAGTAGAGGCATGGTAGTCGGAACCAGCTACAATCAAAGCAGGATTGTCCATAGCAAGTGAACCTGCAAGGATCGAGTCTCCTTTTCTCTTTCGAATGGGTAAAGACTCACCAGTTAAAAAAGACTCATCTACATAAGTTTGTTCGGATACAAGAATGGCATCCACGGGGATACGTTTCCCTGGTGCCACTCGAATTGTATCTCCAATTTTGATTTCGGAACTTGGGATGGTATCTTCACCAGCATCATTGACACGAACTGAGGTTTCAGGAAGTTTGCAAAGGATGGATTCTAATTTGTCAGAAGCAAACACTCTGGCTTTTTCTTCGAAATATTTCCCAATCAAAATAAAGAAGTAAATCATTGCCACTGAATCAAAATACACTTCTCCGATGTCAGTGAGTGTTACATAAACTGAATAAAAGTAGGCCATAGAAATTCCGAGAAATAATAGGAAGTCCATGGAAAGCGTTCTTCGCCTGATGCTTGTTAAGAATCCAGACATAAACGGGTATCCTGAATATAAATAGGCAGGCGTTGCAAATACCCATGAAGCATAATGAAATAGACGTTTGATGTCCAAATCAATTCCAGTAAAATATCCGGAATATAAGGCTACACTTAAAATCATAATATTCCCAAAACAAAATCCAGCCACACCAATACGAAGGAGTAGGGTCTTTAATTGTTTGGTTTTTTCTAAAGTGCCTTCTGTAGGAGAAAAAAGTAAAGGTTTATAACCGATGCTACGGATGAGAGATAGAATCTTTGAGATTTTGATTTTGGATTGGTCAAAGCGAATTCGTGCCCGACCAGATGCAAAATTAATTTGCGCAGAGAGGATTCCTTCTTCTTCGTTTAAAACTTTTTCGTTGATCCAAACACAAGCGGAACAATGGATATTTGTAATTTGGATTGAAACTTCTGAAAAATCACCTGATTTACGAACGAATTTTTCATATACGAGTTCGTTTTCAATATCTGCATCTGAATCTTCGATACGAACTGGATCGAGTTTAGTGTTGCCCTTTAAGTTGTAATAATAATTTCCACCGAGTGAGTTGATGATGGAGTAAACTGTTTCGCATCCTTCACAACAAAAAACCTTTGTGTCGTTTCCGAGTTTTGCTTCAATCCTCACCAAGCGGATCGGATTGCCACAATGGTCACATTCTGTTTTTGTTAGATCAGAAACTGTTTCGTTCATTGAACTGAGATTTTTCCATCTCTTTCGAAAGACTTCCCACCAATGTTTGAAACGAGTCGTAAGTTCCAAGTTCCTTTTTCTAATAGTGAAATCTTGCCAACAAATCCACTTGCTGTTGGTTTTAGATCATAATGCGCAGTGTTTTTGGTTGTTGCATTTCGTTCCAAATACACGGTCATCGATTTTGCACTAAGATTTGTTACCGATCCATCTTTTTCTAATTTGACTAAAATCTCTGATTCACCAATTGGGAGAAGGGGTTGGTTGTCCCAATTTGTTTTAATGGAATAACCTTGTTTCAAAAGTTCTCTTTGGTTTTCGATAGCTTTTTCATAGTTTAGGCCAACTTCGTAATAGTTTTTATCCATTACTGGCTCAAAATTTTTGTATGTTAGGCGAATGGTGTAAAAAGTGGCAGCCACAAGAGCTGTAAAACTAAATAGAACCACATACATGGCCGTTCTTAAACTTGGGTGTAATTCTTTAAACATCATTACCTCCTTGGTAATGTTAAGGAGAGTTTTTTCTCCAATCGTTCGCCTGGATCCTCTGCATTGTTTAACACAATGGAACCGGGTAGGTAACCTTCATTTAACTCTTTCTCTGTCAGAGATTGAGTTTCCAAAACCACTGATATACTTTTGATTTCACCTGATCCCAATTTGAACTTGTTATTTTCTTCACCGGAACGAATTAGGATTTCTTTTCCATGTCTTGTATCAAAGGCCGAAAGTTGGAATTCTTTTTCGACCGGCGCAATGTTTTGAATGCGTAGAGCAACAAAGGCTCTAATTTTATTATCTGGAATTAAAATGGGAGGCATGGATTTATTTGATGCCGCAATCATTGACATAGGAGTTCTCGTGACAAGTTGGATGATGGCACCTGTGATGACTACAGTAAGTAAAATTGCATAAATGACAGTTCTTGGTCTGATCCATTTGATTTTTGCGCCAGTTTCAATTTGTTTTAGCGAAAAATATCCAATCAAAGTTTTTTTGTTTTCTTTTGCCATGATGGAAGTGCAGGCATCCACACATTTTCCGCAAGCCACACAACCGACTTGAAGTCCATCGCGGATATCGATCCCAGTAGGGCAGACCACCACACACATATTACATGCAATGCAGTCTCCGATTTTGGTTTTTCCATCCCGGCGAGGTTCTCCACGTTTGAAATCATAAGTTACATTCCAAGAATGTTCGTCCATCAGGAGAGTTTGGAATCTGGCATAAGGGCAAGCATAACGACAGAACTGTTCACGGATGAATCCGATATCGATAAACATTGCTGCTGTAAAAAATAATGTAAAATAAAAGTGGGTTTGCTTGAAAGCCGCTAAGTTAATATAGTCGGCCATCATTTCATAGGGGCTAACAAAGTAAGCGATCCAATGAAAAGAAGCGATAAAAGAAACAACAATCCAGAGAAAATAAACAATATACTTACCTAAAATAGAGGCATCTTTTTTTCCGTATTTTGAATCTAAAACAAACCGACCAATTCTATCGAAAAGATCGGTGTAAATTGTTTGAGGACACCCCCATCCGCACCAAACACGGCCAATGACAGAGGTGAAAAAGAAAAGTGAGAGTCCCATGGTAAGAAGAAAAAACCATAAGATGAGTCCTTCTTGAGGGATAAAAAGACCACCAAACAGGTGAAACATTCTTTGCGGAATGTCCAGTCGAATGAGGGGTGAACCGTCTGGTAACACCACCCATGGAGCAACCAAGAATAAACCAACGAGAAAACTCATAACGAAGTTTCTTCGTGTTCTAACTTTACCAGTTTGTGGTCTTGATATGATCATCTTTACTTAGCCTTTACCAAACTACTATTTTTAGTGGCAATCCATGCCATTACAGCATAAACTTTTTCAGCACCTAAACCTTCCCAAGCTGGCATTCCCCCTCGGTTCAGTTTTTGCCTTTCAGGTCCAATACCTTTCATGATGTTGTTAAACACTTCTTGATCCGTGTTGCCATGAATCCAATCTTTGTCCACAAGACTTGGTCCTACAGCACCTTCTGCCGTTGGGCCATGGCAAGCGGAACAAATTTGTTTGTAAGTTCCTTCACCTTCTTTGATCGCAACTGCATCGTCACGGTATGGATTTGATCCATCTTCTGTATTTGCAACCACTGCTTGTTTTGCAGGGAATTGTGCTTCATGTTCTGCAACTTCTTTCTCAAAGGCTACTTCTTGTGGCCATTCAGAATACCAGTGAAAGTATGCAACGTAACCGATGGAAACGATGATACTGATGAGCCAAACCAATTTCCACCAAGTGGGCATGGGATTATCGGCTTGGAAGATTCCGTCTACTTCTTTTGGTTCTTTCATTCGTATTAATCCTCCTCAAGCATTCTATACTTGGGTTTCTCCATTTCATCTTTCGTACGTTTTTTATAAACGTAGTAGGTGATGTAGGAAATTGCGATCACGAGGATCGGCAATCTCAAACTTTTATAAACGAGTAGAATGTCTGCATCGTTCATGATTTTACTTCATCCCTTTTTGTAACTCTGCTGAATCTTTACCCAGTTTTTGTAGGTAAGCAACCAGCGCGTCTCCTTCGGTTTTATCCTTGAGAAGTGATGGTGCATTGGCAAAGTCTTCTTCTGTGTAAGGAACTCCGATGGCTTTTAGGGCTTTCATGTTGGATACAACTTGTTCTACATCAACTTTATGTGATTCTTCAAATAACCATGGGTAAGCTGGCATGATGGAGTTGGGTACACCACCCACAGTTCTTGGATTGATCAAATGGTTTTTATGCCATTCGTCAGAACGAAGCATTTGAGATTCATGTGCTAAGTCTGGACCAGTTCTTTTGGAACCCCAAAGGAATGGATGGTCATAAACATACTCTCCACCTTTTGAATATCCTGTTCGTCCATATGCCTTAGTTGGATCAAATCGATCGACTTCCCATTTGAATGGTCGAACCATTTGTGTATGGCATCCGATACATCCTTCTTTTTGGTAAGTGTCACGACCTGCAAGTTCCAAAGCAGAGTAAGGTTTTACCGTAGAAATGGGAGTCACCGTTTTTGTTAAAAAGAACGGTGGGATGAGTTCAAAAAGTCCTCCAATCACAACGGCAATGGTTGTATAAAGTGTAAACTTAACACCTTTTGTGTCCCAATGATCCGCAATTTCGGAAAACCAATCTAAGAATTTGTTAAATCCTAACATTATGATTTCACTCCTATACGTAAGTCTTGTTCTACAAAACCACTATCTTTGTTTTGGATGGTTTTGATAAAGTTGTATACCATTAGTATAATTCCTGTTAGGTAGAGTGTTCCACCGATCGCGCGGAATAGTCGGAATGGTTTTAAGAACTCAACAATTTCGACCCAGTCTTTATAAACGAGTTCGCCGTTTTCGCCAACTGCTCGCCACATAGATCCTTCAGTAATACCAGATACCCACATGGAGATGATGTAGAGTAGGATACCGAGAGTTCCAAGCCAGAAGTGTGCATTGGCAAGTTTTTCACTATAAAGATTTGAATTCCAAAGTCTTGGCACTAAGTAGTAGAGTGCTGCCGCAGACATAAATCCTACCCATCCAAGAGTTCCTGAGTGAACGTGACCAATGATCCAGTCAGTATTGTGTCCAAGAGCAGAAACTGCACGAATGGAAAGAAGAGGGCCTTCAAATGTGGACATACCGTAAAAGGTAACGGCAGCTAACATCATTTTGAGGGTAGCATCTACTTTGATTTTATCCTTTGCTTGGGTCAGTGTGAGGAATCCGTTTAACATTCCACCCCAAGAAGGCATCCATAACATGATGGAAAATACCATCCCTGTTGTTTGTAACCATTCTGGAATTGGAGAGTATAATAAATGGTGAGGACCGGCCCAAATATAAATAAAGATTAACGACCAGAAATGGATGATCGAAAGTCTATGCGAGTAAATGGGTTGTTTGATGTGTTTTGGGAGGTAGTAGTACATAAGTCCCAAAAACGGAGTCGTAAGAACAAAGGCTACTGCGTTGTGTCCATACCACCATTGGATGTTGGCATCAAACACACCTGCATAAACCGAGTAGGATTTTAAGAATCCTGCTGGGATGACGATGTTGTTTACGATAAATAGAAGTGGAACCGTAACAAAAGAAGCAATGTAAAACCAAATGGCTACATACATTTGTTCTTCTTTTCGTTTGATTACTGTCATCAAGTAGTTTGCAAAGAAAATTACATACCATACAACAATCAATAAGTCGATAGGCCATTCTAATTCGGCATATTCTTTTGATTGGCTGTATCCAAGTGGTAAGGTAATTGCTGCAAGGACAATTGATAGGTTATACAGTGCTAGATGTATTTTGGAAAGAGTGTCGTTCCACATTCTAGTTCGGCACAATCGTTGTACTGTATGATAGGCTGTGGCGAAGATAACACTCAATGCAAATCCAAATATGGCAGCATTGGTATGTAGAGGTCTTAACCTTCCGAAGCTCGTCCAAGGTAATTCAAAATTCAGCTGTGGATACACAAGTTGGAAGGCAATAATGACACCAAATGTCATTGATGCGACGCCCCAGACTAACGCTGAAATGATAAACCCTTTTACGATAAAATCATCATATTGAGTTTTTTCCGTAGCCAATGTTTCTCTCCTTAATCTTTATCAGTTCTGTATATATAGAGAACTAATTCCTTTGTATGAAAAGGACTAAGAAAAGAAAGAAAAACAGGATGGGGTTCCGATCTAGACCCCTTGATATTTGTCAAGGGCGTATTTGAGAGTTAGAATTAATCTAAAATGTAAGAGTTCGGGGTTCAACCCCTAATGCGTGTTAAAAAGTAAATTCGTAACCGAGTTGTGTGCGGTGTTCTATCCCGCGATCTCCTGCGATGGCAGTGGGGTGGTATCCAACCCGGTCTACCGAAGAACGCATAAAGAATTTTTCTTTGCGAGTGTCTTCGTAACTGAGTCCTGAACCCGTTGGATGGAAATAATAGGCATCAAAAATATTCCAAAAATAAACGAGTAGGGTAGCCACTCCAATGTATTGCATTTCTCGGTAATGCCGTTCCACAGATTCCCTTTGGCCTTTGAAAGGACCAAGTTGACTTGCTACTATTGCTTCTGTTGGAGAAACTGTTGCTGCAGACGGAGGAGTAACAGCAGCACGAAACAAACCATTGGTGGTATAAGGATTTTCTAAATTATTATAATCACGTTTTGCATTTAAATACATGCGGTGTTTGTCGTATGTGAAAAATAAACCAACGGCAATGATGGTTGGATACACGATGGCCTGTACCTTTCTCTCTTGTTTCCATTGTCCCCAACCAGGAAGGACTGCGGATCTCCAAGCCGCACCACCTCTTGTTAGGTTTTTGCGGTCTGCTTCTGCACGTTTTGCATCTTCTTCTTGTTTGCGTTTGGCTTCTGCATCAGCTGTTGCATTTTTAGCAGCTAATTCTTTTTCTAATTTTGCAGCATCCTCTTGTTCTTTTTTAAGTCTAGCTGCTTCTTCTTTTTCTCTTTTGATTCTTTCTTTGTCTTCTTCTGCTTTACGAAGTTTGTCTTCCTCTGCGGCTGTTAGGTGGTCTTTGTAAACCACTTTAAGAATATCTGTCTTGTTGAGAACAACAACGGTTCCGTCTTCTTTGCGAATTTTTAGCTTATACTGGTCTTGTTCCACCACCTTACCTTGGAGAGTTCCTCCTTTTTTGAGGAGGATGTTCTCTGCGGTTAGGTTTGTGGTAAGCACTACCAAAAGTGTTGCGATTTTAAAATATTGTGTAATAGTAAGTTTCAAGGGTTTCTCAAATGTTGGAATATTATATAACAATCTCTATAGTGCTACTAGCTACGTTTCAATTGATCTCTCCAATGATTTCGGCAATTTGGAAGTTAGGCAAGAATTTTTTTGCCAAAGATGGTTCGAAAGTAAGTCCGCATTTGGAAAGAAATTATCCCTGCTACGACAAGGTTTGTTCCAAATGCGGTTCTTAAAATAAGAGGTTTTTTTACGTTTCTTGGTCTGAAGTTAGATACTGGTGGACTTGGTCAGCACACTTTCTTCCTTCTGAAATGGCCCAAACAATGAGGGATTGCCCTCGCCTTACATCCCCGCAGGCGTACACTTTTGGTAAAGATGTTGCGAATGATCCTGGTTTTGTTCCAAAATCAGCTTTTACATTCCCCCGACCATCTAACTCCATTCCTTCTTTCTGAAGGTCAGCGATGAGTCCTTCTTTGATGGGGTTTACAAATCCCATCGCAAGAAAAACTAAATCTGCAGGCCATTCAAATTCCGTTCCAGGAATCGGATTAAACTTTCCATTTTCTTCTTTCACTTCGGATCCGTAAATGGCAGTCACTTCCCCTTTGTCATTGGATTTAAAACCCATAGTGGAAACGGCCCATTTACGACTCACACCTTCTTCATGTGAGGTGGAAGTGCGAAGCATTTTTGGATAGAGTGGCCAAGGAGTCGAGGAATCTCTTTCCTTAGGTGGCTCTGGGAAAAGTTCAATTTGAGTGACGGACTTGGCCCCGTGTCTGTTGGAAGTTCCTACACAGTCCGATCCTGTATCCCCTCCACCAATTACGATGACATGTTTGTCTTTAGCGTTGATGATTTCAATGGCATCACCGGCAACATGTTTGTTGTTTTTGGACAAAAAGTCCATGGCGAAGTGAACACCTTTGCTTTTTCTTCCTTCAACGGGTAGGTCTCTTGGAACTTCTGATCCACAAGCAAGAACTACTGAATCAAAATCTGCTAATAGTTGTTTTGCGGTAATATCTATGCCCACATTCACATTGGTTTTGAAGGTAACACCTTCTGCTTCCATCTGTTTCATACGGCGGTCAATATGTCGTTTTTCCATTTTGAAGTCTGGAATTCCGTAACGGAGTAGGCCACCGATCCGGTCATTTTTTTCAAAGATAGTAACAGTGTGTCCGGCACGAGCTAACTGTTGACCTGCGGCAAGACCAGCGGGTCCTGAACCAACAACGGCAACTTTTTTCCCAGATTTGGAAGTGGGAGGTTGTGGGATGACCCAACCTTCTTCCCAAGCACGGTCAATGATGGTTCTTTCAATGGATTTGATTGATACCGGTGGTTCAATAATTCCTAAAGTACAAGCCGACTCACAAGGAGCAGGGCATAACCTTCCTGTAAACTCAGGAAAGTTATTTGTTTTCGAAAGATTTTCCCAAGCCTCTTTCCAACGACCTCGGTAAACAAAGTCATTAAATTCAGGGATCAGGTTATCAACAGGACATCCTGTATCACCATGACAAAAAGGAATCCCGCAGTCCATACAACGAGCGCCTTGGTCTTTGGCAACAGTCTCAAGGAAGGGTTTTTCGAACTCTTTATAGTTCTTAACTCGTTCCTTCGGTTCAATCTTCTGAAGGTATTCTTTTTTAAATTCTAAAAATCCTGTTGGTTTACCCACGAGCTGTTACCCCCTCTTTGTTTGTTTTTCCTGAAGTGTTTTCTTCATTCATTTTTTCTAATGCTTTTTTGTAATCTCTCGGAATCACTTTGATCATTTCTTTTACAACTTTTTCCCAGTTGTTTAAAACTTCTTCTGCACGTTTGGAGCCAGTATAAGTTTTATGATCTTCTATCATCTTTTTCACTTCTGCAATTTCTGATGCATCAGTTAACGGATCTAAGTCGACCATCTCTTTGTTGATGAGTGATTCTTTGTTTTTCTTTGGATCCCAAAGGTAGGCAATCCCGCCAGACATTCCAGCAGCAAAGTTACGTCCAATGTCTCCAAGGATGATAACTCGGCCACCAGTCATGTATTCACAACCATGATCCCCAGTTCCTTCTACGATGACATGAGCTCCTGAGTTACGGACACAGAATCTTTCGCCGGCAATTCCATTGACATAAGCATTTCCACTGGTTGCCCCAATGAAACAAGTATTACCAATGACAATGTTTTCTTCTGCTTTGTAAGGAGCATTTTTCGGAGTTTGGAAGATGAGTTTTCCACCACAAAGTCCTTTCCCTACATAGTCATTTCCTTCCCCAATGAGGCGAAGTGTCATTCCTTTGGTTACAAAGGCACCAAACGACTGTCCTGCGGTTCCTGTAAACTCAATATCGATAGTGTCTTCGGAAAGACCATCCACACCATATTTTTTGGTCACTTCATGACTCAGCATGGTTCCCACAGAACGGTTTAGGTTCACAATTGATGTTTGGATTTTGACCGGTTGTTTGTGGTCAATGGCACCCAGTGATTTACGAATCAGTTCGTTATCAATTTGTTCATCCAAATGGTGGTTTTGTTCTTTGGCACGATAAAGTCCTGTAGGAAATACAGGAGTTGGTCTATGAAGAACTTTTGTAAAGTCAAGACCACGTGCCTTCCAGTGGTGGTGAGGGCGTTTGAATTTGATTTTTTCTACTTGGCCAATCATTTCTTCAAAAGTTCTGAATCCAAGTTTTGCCATGATCTCACGAACTTCTTCCGCAACGAAGGTCATAAAGTTTACAACATACTCTGGTTTGCCGGTAAATTTACTTCTTAAGAATTCGTCTTGTGTGGCAACTCCCACAGGGCAAGTATTGAGATGGCATTTACGCATCATGATACAACCCACAGAAACCAGTGCTGAAGTGGAGAATCCAAATTCTTCTGCCCCAAGGAGAGCTCCCACAACCACATCTTTTCCAGTGAGGAGTTTTCCATCCACAGCAAGATAGACACGGTCACGAAGTCCGTTAGCGACAAGAGTTTGGTGGGTTTCCGAAAGTCCTAGTTCCCAAGGAGTTCCTGCATGGTGGATGGAAGAGATGGGGCTTGCCCCTGTTCCTCCTTCATGGCCTGCAATGAGGATATGATCCGCATGTGCTTTGGCAACACCCGCGGCCACTGTTCCCACACCCGATTCAGAAACGAGTTTCACGGAAACACGGGCTCTTGGATTGGAGTTCTTTAAATCAAAGATCAATTGTTTTAGATCTTCGATAGAATAGATGTCATGGTGAGGAGGAGGGGAGATCAGTGTGACTCCAGGCGTGGAATAACGAAGCCATCCAATGTATTTGTCTACCTTGTGGCCTGGAAGCTGTCCACCTTCTCCTGGTTTGGCGCCCTGAGCCATTTTGATTTGGATATCATCGGCATTCGTGAGGTATTCCATAGTCACACCAAAACGTGCTGAGGCAACCTGTTTGATCGCCGAACGCATGCTATCCCCATTCGGAAGGGTTTTGAATCGTACTGGATCTTCTCCACCTTCCCCTGTGTTGGATTTAGCACCAATTCGGTTCATTGCAATCGCAAGAGTGGTATGTGCTTCCCAAGAAATGGAACCATGGCTCATGGCTCCTGTTTGGAAACGTTTGAGAATTGATTTTACCGATTCCACTTCTTCGATCGGGATCGCTTTGGATCCTTCAAAATCAAGTTGGAACAAACTTCGTAGTGTGACGGCCTTTTCGTTTTGGTTGTCGATTAGGCTAGAGAACTCTTTGAAAACTTTGTAATCGTTGTCTTGTGTCGCTTTTTGTAGTTTGTGAACAGTGATTGGAGTGTAAAGATGGCTATCCCCATTTTTACGGTAGTAATGCACTCCACCTGGTTCTAGGTTATTCGGAAAAAAAGTAGAATCGTAAGCCGCTTTGTGGCGACGAACTGTTTCTTCTTCTAACATCTCAAGAGAAAGTCCTTCAATACGAGACTGAGTCCCTGCAAAGTAAGTATTCACTAATTCAGAATCAAGTCCCACTGCTTCAAAAATTTGAGCCCCGCAATACGATTGTAATGTGGAGATTCCCATTTTTGAAAATACTTTGAATAGTCCCTTCCCAATAGATTTGATGTATTTCTTTTTTGCGTCCTTGTAGTTTGGAACTTCTGGGAGTAAACCTTGTTGCGAAAGATCGGCAATGGTTTCAAAAGCAAGGTATGGATTGATGGCGTTAGCACCATAACCGCATAACAAAGCAAAGTGGGCCACTTCTCTTGGTTCCCCTGATTCTAAAACGATTCCTGCGCGAGTGCGGAGGCCTTCACGGATCAGATAGTGGTGGAGTCCCGCCACTGCCAGAAGGGAAGGGATGGCTGCCTTTTTTTCACCCACTCCATGGTCAGTTAAGATGATGAGGGTTACACCTTGTTCCCGAATCGCTTTGGCTGCATCAGCGCAAACACGATCCAAAGAGTTTCGCATATCATGTTTTTTAGAAGGATCAAAAAGGATGGCAAAGGTTTTCGCTTTGAAGTGACCTTCACTGATTTGTTTGATCTTTTCGAAATCTTCGTTCGTAAGAATTGGGTGTTCCAATTCCAAACGATGTGCGTGTTCCGGTTCTTCCGAAAGAAGGTTTCCTTCCGGTCCAATATAGGTTGTGAGTTCCATCACAAGTTCTTCCCGGATTGGATCAATCGGTGGGTTGGTTACTTGTGCAAAGTTTTGTTTGAAATAACGGAATAGGGGTTGTGGTTTTTCACTGAGAACAGCAAGAGAAGAATCCACACCCATGGAACCAATTGGTTCTTCGCCAGAAACTCCCATTGGTTTGATGATGGTAAACACATCTTCATGAGTATACCCAAATGCCCTTTGGCGTTCTAGAATGGTTTCGTGTTGCGGTTGTTTTACGTTCTCTGGATCTGGTAAAGATCCGAGACGAATCATATTGTCTTCTACCCATTTGCGATAAGGTTTTTGGGTAGCGATTTGTTTTTTGATTTCTTCATCATCTAGGATTTGTCCTTTCTCCATATCGATGAGAAGCATACGACCTGGACGAAGTCTGTCTTGGATTAAAACTTCTTCTGGTGGAAGGTTGAGAACTCCAGCTTCCGATGACATAATGACTTCATCATCTTTTGTGACGATATAACGAGCCGGACGAAGTCCGTTACGGTCAAGAGTTGCTCCAATGATTCTACCATCAGTAAACGCAATGGCAGCAGGCCCATCCCAAGGTTCCATAAAGGTTGCATGGTATTCGTAGAACGCGCGTTTGTCGGCATCCATAGCTTTGTTTTTTGACCATGCTTCGGGAATCATCATCATCACGGAATGGGGAAGAGACCTTCCTCCCATCACAAGTAACTCAAGAACTGTATCAAAAGTAGCAGTATCAGACTGGCCTTCCATCACGATGGGAAGCATACGGCGCAGTTCATCACCATAAAGTGGAGACTGCATTACCATTTGGCGAGCCGCCATCCAGTTCATGTTTCCACGCAGAGTGTTGATCTCTCCGTTATGTGCAATTTGACGATACGGGTGAGCCAAATCCCAAGTAGGGAAGGTGTTCGTCGAAAATCTTGTATGAGTCAAACAAAACGCAGAAGTTAAGTCAGGTGACTTTAAATCTTCATAGAATTTTTTAACTTGGTCACCAAGTAACATCCCTTTGTAAACAATCGTACGGGATGAAAAACTTGGTACGTAGTACTGGGAACGATCCAGTTTCATCTCTGCACGGATTCGTCTGTCGATGAGGCGACGGATGAGAAATAGTTTTCTTTCGAAGTCGTCAGAAGTTTTATTTTTTTTGGATTTTTTACCAATGAATACTTGTTTGAAAACAGGAATCGTTTTGGATGCAACTACACCCGCATATTCTTTGTTAATGGGAACATCGCGGAATCCGAGAAACTCTTCCCCTTCATCTACAATGATTTTTTCGATTACGTTTTCAACGGCAGTTCTAACTTCAGTGTTTTGTGGAAGGAACAAAAATCCCACTGCATAGTCGCCCTCTTTTGGCAACGTGAAGGGGAGCACCTTTCTAAAAAATGCATCGGGGATATTGATCATGATCCCTGCACCGTCACCGGTTTTTGGATCGGCCCCTTCGGCACCCCTGTGTTCTAGGTTACACATGAGGCGGATCCCTTTGTCGACGATGTCACGGGAACGTTTGCCTTTAAAATTTGCGATAAAACCAACACCACAGGAGTCTTTGTCCATGGCAGGATCATACATACCTTGGGCCTGTGGGCCGAGCGGCGGAAGGATGGGTGGTTGGTTAGATTTTGACATACGTACCCTACTCTAAAGCAATTACTGTACCTTGTTTTTGAATTTGGGTGTACTGTCCAATTATTTTGTTTTCAGCAAAATGATTTATTTTTAGGCAAAATCAAACATCAAAAAATGTTCAAATTGGGTACAATCGGCATATTAAATAATCGTTTAGTTCATAATGCGAACAAACCTATATTTTATCTAAAAAATGCTAGAGTACAAGAAACAAGCGAACTGCAACTTCCATAGGAAGATCGCTTAAATCCCAACGCACCCAATCAGAGGCATTGTACAACTCTTTTGTTAGTTTTAGAGCATCACTAAAGTCCGGTGATCCACTTTCAAAGGTTTCTGCTAAGGCTATTGTTTTTTCATAAGCTAGTTTGGTTTGGATGTGTAAGGTTTTTTCCGGTAAATCCAAAAATACGATTTTTCCGGAGTTGGGAATCCATTCGCCTTCCAATCCAATGGCCTGCTCATTTCCTTGTCCGTGGATTGAGTAAAATCGAAATCCGTTCCCTATGGATTCAATTTTGTAACTAGTATTTGATTTTGGCAAAATCCAAAAGTAATATTGCGCACCAAAGGAAAGGTAACCAAATAGAAGGATGAAAACTCCCCAAAACCAATTGTAATTCCTATCTTCTCGGATGTTGGCAAAAAACATCATCATACCCAAATGCCCAATTGCCAAAAGAGAAAATGAAAAATACCAATTTGCATTCATGATTTGGTGTTTCCATTCGATGGGAAACTTAGGCACAGTGTTTTCGTTAGGTGAGTGAATTTGTGTTTTTTCTTTTTCATTCGGTAACTCTGGTTTGACGAGAAGTTCTTTGAATGGTTTTCCCGTTTCTGTTTCTACGGGGAGAGGAAGGATTCGAAAGAATTTTTTAAATTCTCTGGAAAGCATGGAATAACGACTAAATCTTTCTTTGTTATCTTTATATTTTTTTACGGAAACTACTGCCACGGGAAGTAACAACCCGGATTTGTGATGTAAGTAGATGGTGTCTTTATACCGAGTTCCATCTTTTTTTGACTCAGATTCCGATTTGACTTGGTAGGAAATAAATTCAACAATAGGGAACTCAATATCAGGTTCCTTTGAATCACCGAAACGAATTTGATCTTTGGTTTTATCTATCGTTAACTGATAATGAAATCCATCTTTTTCTTCATAAGACTGATAACATAAATAACTAAAAGGAAGAAAAGCCACCAAAGTAAAGAGAAAACCTAATTTCCCAATATGGGTTTGTTTCCAAATCCATATTCCGGATAATGCCAAGAGAGTCCAAAAAACAATCCCAAACATCATAACATAATTGTTATAGATTCCTACTTCCACCAAAACAGAATCTGATAAAAAAGTTGTTTCCACGGCTTAAAAAAAATCTTTGATTTTTCTCATTTGTCAACTACCCTGTGGCGATGAAATTTATATTTTCAAGTTTCCGCACCGGGATTTTCTTTCTTTTTTTATTAGGGATCAACTCCGTCGAAATTTTTGCCAAAGAGATTCCCGTTTTAGAAAGACGAGTCACTTGGGATGCGGGAACCATTCCCGAAAAAGAAGCAGAAATTTGGGAAAAAATCTTAGAAGAACATGAGAAACAAACTTCGAACCAAGTGGCCATTCTCGTCGTACGTTCGTTAGAAGGTGAGATTTTAGAAGAATACAGTTTGAAAGTAGCTGAACACTGGAGGTTAGGTCAGAAAAATAAAGACAACGGTGTTCTCATTTTACTTTCTATAGAAGACAGAAAGGTGAGAATTGAAGTGGGTTATGGCCTCGAAGGAATTCTCACCGATGCCTATTGCAATCGTGTCATTCGAAACACAATGATTCCTTATTTTAAATCGGGGGAATACGTGGAAGGGATCTCCGCCGGCCTAAAAGAAATTCTTTCCACATTAGATTCAGGAGTGACTCCCGAAGAACCAAGTCTTTGGCAAAAGTTCCGATCCTTTCGTGGGATCGGTGCGGAGCAAGGTTGGCATCTCTATTTGATCGGGATTATTTTTGTAGGCATCATCTTTCTTTTTGCAACCATCTTGGCCTTCCATAGAGAGGATAACAGTATATGGGTATTTTTCTTTTTACTCGTTTTTTTTCAGTGGGTTCCTTCAATTTTTTACGGGTTCTATGGTTGGGCCTTTTGTAATTTCATTTATGTATTTGGATTTATCTTTGTTCGACTTACAAGAGAGCGGATTTCTTGGGTAAAGGCTTTGTCTGACAAAATTTCCGATTCTGTTTCTTATTCGTCTGGCAGTTCTTCGGGGGGAGGTTTTAGTTCAGGAGGCGGATCCTCTGGTGGGTTTAGCGGTGGCGGAGGGAGTTTTGGAGGGGGCGGCTCCAGTGGAAGTTGGTAAACTGTTTTTGTGACAGCCTGATGTTTGTTATACTAAACTGTGTCTAAGATTTTGGATTACATTTTTTTAATTGGATTTGATTCCTAACCAGTCTATGATCCGTTCGGCGGCTTCTTCTTTGGAAAGTTTGGATAGGTTTAACTTAAAGTGAGCGGCCTCTTGGTAAACGGGTAATCTTTTTTCTAAAATGGAACGGTATGAGGCCACCTTGGAAAGATCGGGTCTTGTGGAATCCCCCTTTACCTTTTCGATGAGTTCTTCGATTCCTCGTTCCAAATAAACGATCCTTCCGATCTTTCGGAGTAGGTCTAATTTTCGTTGGCTTGGAATTTCGTTTCCCGATTCATCCAAATCAAATAAAATTCCACCGCCACAGTCGAGGATGATCCCGTCCGCATTGACTAATTTTTGCAAAATGGAAAATTCTAATTCACGGAATTTTTTCCAGTCATAGGTCTCCACAAAATTAGGGATAGGAACCCCACCGGCTTCATAAACAGCTATGGAATCTGTAGAAACTACAGGGAAGTTTGTTTGTTTTGAAAGGGAACGAGAGACTTTAGATTTTCCAGCACCTCTTGCTCCAATAAAGATAATATTCATAAAATTTGTCTGTAACGGCTTTAGATTAAAAAGTTAGAAACTATACGTTCAATAAATCGGCAAGACCGGCTTGTAAGTCAGGGATATGAACAAAATAGGTTTCTATATCAGCTTCCGTAACACCTGTTTGGCTGAGTGCAAATGGAGAAATAGGAACAGATTCCCCACCAATATCGATTCCAATTCCAGACACCACAATTAGGATACTGGCAATATGGACAACAGAAGTTAAGAGGGGATTAGTTTTAGAATTCTCAGGTGTTAAATAATTGGCCACAACGTCAGTAAGTTCCTCGGGGAAATTCCAACGTTTCAAAAGATTCTCAGACACTTCCATATGGGTGTATCCGAAATATTTTTTCTCGAGTATTGGGAAAGGTTCTTGGTTGTCTTTGAGATCGGTTTTAATTTGCATCATCACCGGACTAAAGAACTGGGCGAGGACGATTTTACCCACACTGCATAACAATCCAGAAGTGAAGGCTAGATCCTTATCGATCTTTAGTTTTTTGTGTTGAACAATTTTACTAGAAAGTTCGGCCACAAGCAAAGAAGAACTCCAAAGTTGAGCAGCTTCCAGTTGGTAACTGTTGAGATCTTGGGAAAGGATTCCTTTGGCTGCTGTCAGAAGGACAATTTCTTTGACTGTTTTGATTCCAAGAGTCATCAGAGCTTCTTGGACAGTGCGAATGGGTTTGGAAGCTCTATAGTATGCAGAATTAGAAAGTTTAATTACATTTGCCGTGATGGCAGGGTCTTTCGAAATTTCCTGAGCAAGGTCAGCAATATTGACATCCGGTTTTTGGAGTTTCTCCAATACCTTGGACACAACCGACGAAATGGCAGGCAGTTTATTTACGTCTTGTAATACTTCATCAACCTTTGACTTTAGCATATTCGCCTAACGCACCTTATAAAGGTATTTTTCCATACCAGCTTTTTTTAACAACACGCGCCCGTCGTCACAATAAAGACTGATGGTTCGTCCCTCATTTCCCGCCACATCTTCTACTATGACGGGAATTTTCTTCTCTTCCATAAATTTTTTAACAATGACAATGTTCTGTTCCCCAATGTTTTGCAAAAAATGGGAGTTGATTCCCTTAAACATGGAAGCTCCTCCAAACATGCGACAAGAATATTGGCCAATATTGGAACCTTGTTGTTTCATCATCTCGATGAGGATGGGTAGGGCTGTTTCCCCATATTTATGTGGGAACTTGGAGGCATCCTTGCCTGTTGGATCTTTGGCAAGCATGATGTGGGAAATGGCACCCACTTTTTGATCCGGATCATACAAAACGATTCCTATGCACGAACCCAATGTAGTTCGGAGCACGTCCGTATCTTTTCCGACCTTGATGTCGGCTATTCCCACATTGATGATTTTGGATTTTATAGACATTCTACTTGTTTCTAGAGAGTGGAACCGTTACTTAGGTATTATAGATAGTAACCTTTCCTTATGCGTTCAATCAAAAAAACAGCTCCTGCCAGAAAATCTACCAAAAAAGGTTTCAAAACAACGGAACCTTATCTCTTCCAAACCATCGGAAAAACGGAAGTCCACATACTTGGAACAGCACATGTTTCCAAACAAAGTGTAGATGAAGTTGAAAAAATGATCCAAAAATTAAAACCAGATGTCATTTGTGTTGAGTTATGTGAATCACGAATGAAGTCGGTAGAAGATCCTGACTATTTAAAAAAATTAGATATATTCAAAGTTTTTAAAGAAAGAAAGATGTGGTTGTTATTATCGAGCCTTATCCTTTCTTCTTTTCAGAAAAAAATCGGTAATAAAGAGATCAAACCTGGGGATGAAATGCGTAAAGCAATCACTATGGGTCGATCCTTAAAAAAACCAGTGGTGCCCGTCGATCGAGAAATCCAAACCACCCTCAAAAGGTCTTGGGGGAATGTTGGTTTTTTTTCAAAGATGTATCTTTTCAGTGCCTTACTTGCATCACTTCTTGTTCGCGAAGATGTATCCGATGATAAAATCGAAGAGATGAAGTCGGATGATGTTTTGAAAGATCTATTCTCGCAAATTCCAAAAAAATATGAATCTGTCAAACATGTCATCATTGATGAAAGAGATGTGTATCTGGCAGAAAAAATCCGCCAGGCTGCCGAAGGGAAGTCTGCCAAAACTGTTTTGGCTGTTGTGGGTGCCGGTCACTTGGCAGGAATCGAAAAAAATATCCAAAAAGTAAACGACTTGGCAGTGTTAGACGAAGTCCCCAAACGCAAATGGTGGGACAATATTAGTATCATTCTATATCCAACATTTTTTGCGGGTCTAATTGGTTATACTACTTGGAGCCAAGGTGGGGAAGCCGGTATGGATTTGTTTTCCAAACTGATTTATATCAAAGGTGGACTTGCTGCCCTCGGTGCTCTCATTGCTTGGGCCCATCCCATTTCGATTTTACTTGCTTTTATCACGGCTCCGATTGGAACATTTGTTCCTATCTTTAAAGCGGGTTGGGTGAGTGCTCTTTCCGAATCTTATCTTCGGAAACCCCTTGTGGAAGACTTCGAACATATCGCAGATGATTCCGAATCCTTTGGTGGATTTTGGAAAAACCGTGTGCTTCATATCTTTCTTGTTTTTTTCCTTCCTCAATTTGGATCTACCATTGGAACCTTTATTGTTGCAGGAAAAGGCTTGAAGAATTTATTTTAAGAAGTAGGATAGATTCGTCTAACCATTACACAAGAAGTATATGAAACGAAAGTTCACAATTGGATTCATTCTAATTTTTCTAACCTATCTCGGGTGTAAATCATCTGTATTTGGGTTCTGTACTTCTGCAGAAAAATTTGTGGAACGGTCTTCTGTTCCGCCTTGCCACCAAACTTCTGAATCGAAAGAAAACTCCGCCGAGTCTTGTGAATGCCCCATCACCCATGAAGAACTCCAATCGGCAAATGGCCCTGATTTCCCAGTTTGGAAACAGATCAAACTTCCTGTTTGGAATGGATTTTTCGTTCTAAAACCAAAGGTTCTTTCTGGTGTTTCAACCAATTGGCTGGTTGCCGGACTTCGTCATTCTCCCCCCTACTTTCCTACCCAAACGGTCCGACTTCTGATTTGAGATGGCCACACCTATTTGTTTTAGGTGAACACGTTTCCATTTCAATTTATTTTTAAAATTTAACAGAGGTTATACAATATGAATCGCAAAGAATTATTGCAAAAAGCAGGGATGGCAGTTGCCGTTTCCGGAATTTTATCTACACTTTCCGCAGAAGACCATGACCATTCCACAATGACAATGCCTACGACAGGAAAATCAAAGTATTCCAAAGCGATGATGGCTGCTATGCACTGCCAACTTTCGGCTGAAGTTTGCCTTAGCCATTGCCTCACAGAACTTGGGAAAGGGGATAAGTCCCTCGCCGCTTGTGCCACAAGCACGAGAGAAGTCATTAGTTTGTGTGAGTCCTTTGTAAAACTCGCAAGCCAGTCTTCGGCTTATACTAAAAAGTTAGCAAATCTTTGTATTGAGGTTTGTGAGGCTTGTGCGAAGGAATGTGAAAAACATGCAGCTCACCACACTGTTTGTAAAGAGTGTCGCGATAGTTGCCTTGCTTGTGTGAAAGAATTAAAGAAGATTTAAGGATCCAATCCCACTACAAACTTTCGAAAAGTTGAAGTCGATAGGATTGAAACTTTTGCAACTGCCTGCTGTTTGGCGGGCAGTTGTTTTTTTAAAAACTAAAGAATCTATCGTTTATTTGATTTTTTTTTGGCTTTTGGTTTTGCAGCTGGTTTTGTTTTTTGTGCCAGTTTGGCTTTCTTAACCGCAGATTTCTTTTTTACCGCCAATTGTTTCTGATTCTTTTTATAAACCGACGGTTCATATTTAGAAAAATCCACTTCAATCTTTTTAGGGACTGCAAATTCAGGATTCGCTTTCGGCGAACTTTGTGTAATGATACTGTCTTTCGGTGTTCCCAAAAATTCTCTTAGCGTGCGAATGTTTTCATTCCTTCTGACTAAGTTATAATTTCCTGGAATATCGAACCAAAGGTCACGGCCTTGGCCAAACTCAGTACTCTCTTGCGGAGGAAAGGAAAAATCCTCAATGGCAGAGAGAGGTTGGAAGAGGGGAAAAAAAAGTGCATTTTTGTAATTTGTTTTTACCCAATCAGATTCATAACCCCAATAGGATTGTCTTGTATTGGTAAACCTGTCGGAACCATGGAAGGGAGTTCCAAGAGTGATGAGTCTTTTTACTTTTCGTCTTGCTTCATCAGGTAAAATCAAAACAAGAAGACCGCCGGTGTTGTGAGCGATCAAAGTGACTTCGTTAGGTGCTGTGAGAATTTGGCTAGCAAGATACTGAACAGCTTCTTCGAGAGACACGGGGTTACGTAAGGTTGAAAGGATCCCCACTTTGAATCCTAAATTGTCCAAATTGGATTTGAGTCTAGAATAGTAGGATCGCCCGGCGAGAAACCCAGGAACGATCAATATGTTTTTATCCTTATTATTCTCCACAAACAAATGGCTCGGAAGATAAAACGACAATAACGCCCAAAAACGTTCCAGATATTCTATGAATCGAAACATGAATTAAATGATTCTGTCTGACTCGATTCTTGTCTATGAAAATCAATTCCAGCCCAAGAATTCCTGAATTGACCGATTACCGTACTCACATAGGATTGCCTTTTAGAATCGTATGCGTCATAGTTTTTTAATCATTATACTTTTGGGATTGTTTCCCACGATTCTTTTTGCCGAACCAGGGAATTACGAAGCCGCAGCGAAGCTTTTGCCCCAAATTTGGGAAACAAAATACCCCCTTCCTTATGGAAAACTCACGAAAAAAGATCCCTTAAAACAAGGAATCCGACAGGTGACTCGTAAAAAAGGGAAGTATTGGATGTACAATTTTGAAGTTTTTATGCCAAAATACGAAAGGCAAGAGACGGTCGCGGTTCCAAAAGAAGACGGCCGGAATATCCTCGTATTTTTTCTATGGAATCCGGCTGTTTCGGAAGAACCACATCGGATCGAACTCGGGGAACCACACGAAGGGAAATGATTATGGACAAACAGAAATCGGACCAACTCATCAAAGATACTATGAAGGCCGCTGGTCTTACGGATGCATTCATCGCCGATTTTATTACCAAAGTTGATGCGGTGAGAAACGGAGAAACAGGAATTGTCAATTGGGAAGAAGTGGGGGATTTAGACCCTAAAACCGATGAAATCCCTTTAGAGTCCATTCACTCTGCTTATCCAACTGACCTCAGTTTGTTATCCAAGTTAGTTGTGATCAAACTCAATGGAGGGCTTGGAACCAGTATGGGTCTCGACAAAGCAAAGTCCCTCATCCCGATCAAAGGTTCCATGTCTTTTCTCGCTGTCATGGCAAAACAAATTGAATACATCCGTTCTGAGTATGGAGTGGCAGTCCCTTTGCTTTTTATGGACTCTTATAACACTCAAAAAGATTCACAAATAGAATTAGAAAAAAATGGATTCAAACAATCTCTTCGCACAAGTTTTTTACAAAACAAAGTCCCTAGGTTAGATGCAGAAACATTTGCTCCCATCCAAAATAAAAATGAAAAAGAAAATTGGTGCCCGCCAGGACATGGTGATATCTATTTTACAATGGTGCAAGAAGGGATTTTGGATGAATTACTTTCCAAAGGATTTGAAATCGCCTTCTTATCCAATGGAGATAATTTAGGAGCCACTGTTGATCCACATATTGTCAGTTATCTTTTGAAAGAAAATATCCATTTTGCTATGGAGATGACTCCAAAAACTCTCGCCGATAAAAAAGGTGGGGCCATCTATCGAAAAATAGTCGGTGGTAAGTTTATCAAGTATGAACTTTTGGAAACAGCACAAGTTCCTAAAGAACATGAAAATGAATTCAGTGGGCTTGGAAAATTTCGAACTTTTTCTACTAACAATCTTTGGATCAATCTTCGTGCTCTAAAAGAAAGATTTAACCAAGGAAACTTTTCACTTTCTCTCATTGTCAATCCCAAACAAGTGGAAGGAAGGTCAGTGATCCAATTGGAAACAGCTATGGGAAGTGCTGTGGGCAATTTTCCTAAGTTTAAAGGAATCATTATTCCTAGAGATCGATTTGCTCCAGTGAAAAAAACAGAGGATTATTTGATTCGCCGTTCGGATGCTTATATTCTTAACCCAGACTTTTCTCTTACCATGACAAAGGAAAGAAAGGCTTCCGGGCTTGGTGAAATTTTAGTCCAACTGGACGAAACCTATTATAAAAAAATTCATCAGTTTGATTCTTTATTTTTGCAATATCCATCTCTTCTGCATTGTGAAGAGTTAGTGGTGACTGGCGAAATTCTGTTTGATACGCCGATTACAATCAAAGGGAAAGTAAAATTTCTGAACCAATCGGGTGTCTTAAAAACTATTTCTTCCATTGGAAGAAAGGAATTTCAAAACGAAACCATTTCCTTATGAAATTAAACATCATCATTAGTTTTTTGTTTTTTTTCCTTCAGTGTGGGTCACCATTTTCGTTTCGGTCGGCCTGTTATGATCGTAACAAATGTTCTACGATTGAAGGAGATTGTTTTTTGCGAAATGACGCGTTTTATAAAATATCTACGAATAGTCCTGAATACAGCTCCATAGACTTAACGGCTATTGTTGGCAGTTGTATAGGATTAGAAAAAACTTGTCGCAAAAATTGCGAAAGTGGAACTATTTTTTAGCTCCAAAGTCAAAAATCTGTTTCATATGAACTAACATTCGTTTGATATAAACTTCATTTAAGGAAATCCTCCAGTTGATAAGGGCTCCTTCATAAAGGTTGATTAAGTCTCTCGCCATTTCCATCGCATCAATTTTATCTTCCAAAAAATCACTCGCTTGCCATTTACCTATATACACTGCAAATAGGGTCTCCCATCGGAAAGCAATGGATTTAAATTCATCACTAAACGGTTGTTCTCCGACAGGGAATTGGCACGAAAATATAGCAATGGGACAGCCTTGGTAATAAGAGGCATCTTCATGCATCTGGATAGTTACAGCTTGGGAGAGTTGGGTTATAAAATCATCGGGGGTATGGGATTCCCTTAGAATTTGCCGAAACCAAAGAAGGACATCGGCTCCATAAGATTGGATGACTCGAATTCCTAAATCCCGTTTGGAGGGGTAATGGTCATAGAAAGAAGCTTTGGCAGTTCCCGATTCGCGGATGAGTTGGTTGATACCTGTATGGTAGTATCCTTGTTGGTAAAATCGTTTTTTGGCGATTTCGAGGATGCGGTGTCGGGGAGAGCCTTTCATTGGATCAGGGTGTGGCGGAGGGGGAGGGTGTGTCAATACTTACGAACCGTTCTGTCTGTTTTTATGATTTACAGACAGAACGGTCTGCATGAACCTAACACCATGCCCCACATCACCGAAATCCCCATCCTCTGGTCTCACATGGACGCCAATGGCCACGTAAATAACGGCGTGTACCAGACTTATTTTGATGAAGCACGAATCCAAGCTCTTGAAAACGAAGGATTCTCAATCCAGGAAATGCGTGAAAAAAAAGTAGGCCCGGTGATGGTAAAAGCTGAGTTATCTTACCACAAACCCCTCCATCATCCAGATAGGGTTCGCATTGAAACGGGATTTCAAGATATGTCGAAAATTAAAGGGAAGGTCATTCAAAACATGTTTCGTGTTTCTGACGGAGCTCTTGTTTGCGCGGCAATATTTTCGGCTTTGTTCTTTGATTTTGAAAAAAACAGACCTTGGAAACTTCCTGATACTTTTTTAGAAAAGTTTAGAGTGGATTAGTTGAAAAGACCAAAATAGAATAAACTCACCGAATAGGTGAGTCCTTTTTTATTCGCGAATGAAGGAAAGTTGACTTTTCTCTGGAACTAAAATTTTATCTTCAAACTCACCTGACAAAGATTCGTAGTTAGGAGATAGTTTGATTTTCCATTTTCCTTTTTCTTCTAGAAGATCAGAATCTACAATATTTTTACCGCGAAAAATTTCGTTTTCATTCCACTTCATGATGATATTTCCTTCTACATCTTCCGCTTCAATGGTCAATCGAACTGGTTTCACTTTGTTTTTCCCATCCCAGTACATTGCTGTCCAAGGGCCAATAAACTTTTGTATTGCGGACTCACCAAAGGTTTTTACTTTTTTAATATCAACCACTGTATCGGAAATGACCGACGTGACAGGTTTTGAAAATAAACTTTCACCAATCCCTTTGGAAACAGATTGGATGGCAAAAAAATAAAATTGGTTTTTTGTTAGATTTTGTAATTTAAAATTTGTTTCGGAGGTTTCTTTGACAAGACTCCACTCCGAATCATTTTTTTTACGCATGTAAATTTTATAAGAAGTTACCTTGGGGATCCCATTCCAAGTGAATATAAATTCGCTTGTTTTTCTGTTCTCTGAAACGTTCAGTTCAGGAGATTTGATTCCGAGTGACCTTCCTGCTACGAGAGAGGGGAACCCAATGTCTGGTTCTGAAGGCAGGCTAAACAATCCACCTTCAAATTCAGATGCCACAGCATAAAACGATTCCTTTTCATAAGAGGTATCATCTTTGAATTGTAGGTCAGTTGTAGATGCAATTTGTTTCCAAGCCCCATTAGTTTTTCGAAAGATATGGTAAGAGACAGCACTCGGCGATCCTTCCCATTGTAAAATGGTTACACCAGCGTAGGATCCTTTCGATGCGGTTAGATTTTTTGGTCTCGGTTTTAAAACTTCCGATGGATCCAAATGGGCAGAAACATAATAACTAGATTCGCCAATGAGTTGGTTTCTTTCGGGAATGACTTGGTAAATTTCGCTATCACCGTTACGACTGGCTTTTAAATCAATATACGATGTTTTTTCAGTTTTACCTAAAAATCGGTAGATCCTTGCTGTGGGATTCCATTTATAAACTGTATAAGTTGTGGAGATTGGCTGCGGATCCCATTCCAATAAAATGCGATCATTGGTTGGTGCGACCACAGCATGGAGATTTGTCACTGGTAATATTCCGGCAGGTTTTGTTGGATCAACCGCATAACCATCGTTTGAGTCGATTGATGCTTTAGAAAGGAAGTTTTCATCTAAACTTGCCACACGATAATTGTATGCCACACCTTTTTGGATTCCAAAGTCTTCAAAAAAAGCTTGTTTCGAAAGTCCCACCAGTTGGTATTTACTGTCGATTTTACGTTTACGGTAGACTTCGTATCCAATAGCACGTTTTTCTCTAGACCAACTGATCCGTATCCGATCAGAAAAATCACCTCGAGAGGCAAATACTTCTTTGGGTGGGAATAGATTGTGTTCGCCGTATTCTAAAGATTCCAATGCATCATTTAGTCTATTCTGAGTTAGGAGTTCGTTTTCAGTTTCTGAATCAGCAACATAGGCTGATTTTGTATACATGGGAAAAGTGTCGTAGGAGATCCATAAATACCCTTGGTCACCCCACGTAGTTCCCCAAGTATTCCATACCTTAAATGCTTTCTTTTTGTCGTTATAACCCAAAAGGACAAGAGACTGGGCACCTAATATTTCGCCAGTCCCCTTTTCAAAAATAGAGTCAGGTTTTGGATCTCTAAAATTCTCATAAACCAAATACCCAATGAGAACAGGCCGTTTTTCTGCTAACGCCAGTTTAATTGAAGTTAGGTCATGTGGTTCAACTCTATAAATCCTGCGTAGTCTTGCCTTTCGACCTACCTCAACAATATCTGCTTTGGGCCTAGTCCTAAAACTAGATGAGGATTCGTTCATTTGTTGTAAGGATACAGAACCTCGACTTTCAGCGAGCACCAATCCATCCAATAAGGAAACTGCTTGGTCTTTCCCACTATTTAGTTGGTTATAAATAAAGTTAGGTGAGTATAATTGTTTTTGTCCATTTGCGGAAGTAGGCCCTAATGAGGATAGATTACGAATCCCTTTTTTTTGGGCTTCTAAATAAGAGATGAGTCCATAACCGACTGTATACCCAACGTTATCTTTGTAAGTGCCTTGGTCAGCGGGTGTTGGAAATTCAATAGAAAAATCAAAGTTTCCTGGTAAATCAGAACTTACCAGTTCGGAGCGAAATGGTGGAATACTTTGGTATAATTCAAATGGATCGGGGATAAGGCCTGGTTTTCTAGCAGAGGATTTGGATTCTGTTTTTCCGGTAATGGGTTTGGATTGGAACCCGGCGATCATAAGCGAAACAACAATAAAAATGGTTCCAATCGCAATTCGATGTTTGGTTTTCCGTAACATATCAATCCTCTTCTAAATCAAAACTGATAGGCAGTCTATGAGCCATCCTTGTTGGTTTTCCTTTGTCATATCCAGGGGAAAACCGGGCTCTTTGGATGATGCGAATGGCGGCTTCATCAAACCCATAACCCGCTCTACCTGAAACAACTTTAACACCTTGGAGGACACCGTGTTCATCCACTTGCACCATCACAATCACAGTCCTTTGACTGATATTAGCTGCTTTTGCTGCTTCCGGAAAATAGGCTTTCAAATCAAAATCAATGATGGGGGTAGGAGGTCTATCTCCATTGAAAGAAAACAAATATCCATCTTTATCCGTTCCATTGCCTGAAAGTTGGTTGGGATTCAAATCAGAATTATCTGGTTTTTCTTCCGCATCTTTGTTTGATCCTTCCACCCACTCTTGTTTTTCAACAGGAGCCGGGCTCGAAGTTCCACCCAGAAGTTCTGGAGGAATTTCTTCAAAAGAAACATCCATATCTTCCATCGAAGTTTCTTGGAAGGCTGCGTTACTCGGAAGTGTGAGTATAAAATAAATCAAATAACAAAATACATGCAACCCAACTGAGGCGAAAAGACTGGCTCGAAAGAGTCCAAACCTTCTCAGTTTGTATTGCAAAGATAATGTATATGATTTCATAATGTTATGATCTTATTAGTGATGGATGTTAGGTGTCGAACTAGAAGATTGGTTGTGTTTCCCGCTCGTGACAAAACTAGCATGGATTTCTTTGGATAAAATTTCCAAATGGCCAAGAACAAGTTTCATTTTCCGAGTGAAGTAGTTATTGGCAATCACCACAGGAATGGCTACCGCAAGACCCGCAGCAGTTGCTAGTAGGGCAGTGGAGATACTACGCATCACAACTTCTGCTCCCGAATTCCCAAGTGTACCCAGTCCGTAAAATGCTTTGATCACACCAAGAACCGTTCCCAAAAGACCAATGAAGGGTGCGTTATTTCCAAGAGTGTTTAAGATAGGAAGTCTTTCCTCTAAACTCAAACGTTCTTTGAGAATTTTTCCTTCCATGAGCTCCATAAGACCCTTATGATTTTCCTTTTCCCGTTCTAAAACGAAATGGATGAACCTTGAATAGGAATTTTCCATGGGGTGGGACTCTAATAATTTTTCAGTGCCTTTTAGGTCTCTATGGCGGATGAGAAGAGTGAGTGAATCGAGAAATGACTCTGATTCTTTGTTAAAATTACGTTTATAAACAATGAACCTTTCGATAAATACGGCAATCGCGAGAATACTCGCGAGTAACATAACGAGGAATATGATTTTTTCCCCAAGGTCTACGAAATCTTGCATTTTAGGAACCTTCTAACGGACAGAATTCTTTACCTTGGACAACAATCAAAGAGAAAAATTGCGGAAAAAGAACTTCGGTTGCCTCATAGTCGACCCTAAAGAAAGAATGATTCCAAAGGTTGGTATGAAGGCAAAAAACATTCTTCCCAGTTTTTTTGGGCTCATTTTTATCGTTTTAGGTGTTTCGTTGGTAGTGTTCTATGCTACGAAATCTTGGGAGACTTTTCTCAATCTCTGTCCCAACAAAGATTTTTTGTCTTGGGATGAAAATATCCGACTGAACCAAGTCCTAGACCAGTATGTAGATTTTCGTACGGGAAGTTTTTTCAAAGCAGTGATGCCATTTTTGGAAAGTCCGACTTGGCCACCTCTCCGCTCTATTTTAACTTTTGTTACTCTCTACTTGCCAATTGACGCTTATGAAACCTATAGGGATTCTTTTTTAGGGCTTTTGTTTTTGATTTTAGTATATCCAGCTCTGGTTTATATTGTTTTTCGCATAACAAAGTCACTATTTTGGTCAGGACTTCTTTCTGGTCTTATTTTGATCCTCACCATCCAAACCGGAGAAGTGCCTGCCTATTCACTTTCTTCCATGTTAGAAACGCAATCCATGTTTTTTCTTTTGTTTTCTGTTTATGCCATTTATCGTTTGTATGATGTAGACAACCGTGAAAGAGAAATTGATTCCACAACAAAGTTGTTAGTTCTATTTTCTTTGTTTGGATTTTATTTTACAAAATACCCGTATGGGATTTTGTTTTTTATGGCATGTTTCGCCTATGAACTTTTAAGATCTCCCAGTCTTTACAAAGATGCTTTGTTTTACTTATTAAAACATTATGCGAAAGGGATTCGATTAGTCTATTTAGTTTTTGTAGTGCTTATGGTGTTTTCTTTGCCAGTTCTACGAGTGGTCACAAAAATCAATCTCAACCAAAAAGGGTTCAAACAGTTTATGTTTGGAATCACCTTTGTTTTGTTTGTGGATCTTTCTATTTATTTTTTCCGTAAAAGGGATGAAATCAAAAAAATATTTCCGAAAACGGTAGTGGTTCTTTGGGTTTATGCAGTATTTCCGGCTTTTCTTTGGTTATTTATGAATCCTGACCGGGTGAATGCTCTCATCGATGCCCAAATGATTGTGAATGCATACACAAGAAGTTTTTTCTTAACTCTTTGGACGGAACCAGGCCTGGATCCTTCTGTACCTGGGGTATTTGATTTTATTTGGGGGTTTCGCACTCTCATTGTGTTTGCAGTTCTTTCTCTTCTTTATTTCGTATTACGAAGTGGAATCAAATTCCAATCTAAGCTAAAAGATCCACTCCTTGCAGGAACTCTTGTTTTATTTTTGGAACTTCTTATTTTAGAACTGACAACGGGAAATAAACAACCAAGGCATGTATTGCAGTTTATCCCTGCCATCGGGCTTGTGAGTTTCCTTTGGATCTTGCGTTTGTACGAGTTAGCTGAGACAAAAATAGAAAAAATCACTTCTGTTTCCGTATTTTTACTCACCGCTATTTTTGTGTTTTCAAATTCATTGTATTCTCAAGGAATTCTTTCTGGGAATTTTTTTGAGAAAAAAATGTTTTGTTACCGTGGGATGAATGCCGGTGATTTCCAACCAGCAAGAGAGATCGCCGAACAGATATCACCTGAGAAAAAATACATTTTGATCAATGCCTTCCATTTTGAAGAAAAGTATAGTTCTCGAGGTCGGGTGCTCGCATCAGATTTCGATCTTGCGATGAAACTAAAAACTTATAAACAAGGTATGGTTCGAAATGATAACAAATATCGTTGGAAAGAATGGACCGATTTTGATTCCGTTCTTTTATTAAGCGATGTTTGTCCTGATAGTTTTGTCGAAGAAAAATTTGAAAATCGTACAAAAACCTTGAATAGTAAATCAACATTACTGTCTACTTATAGAGAAAGTTCTGGCATTGCCTGCCTTCAAGAATATAAATTGCTCAAATAAAGAAAGGGTATTATGAGTATAGCTTCTTTTTCCATCAAACGTCCCATTTTTATATCTTCGTTGGTCATCATTATGGTGATTACGGGATTTATTTCTTTGAAACGAATTGGTGTTGATCTTTTCCCTGACATCAATATTCCCTTTGTTGTCGTTTCGACTGTGTATCCAGGTGCAGGCCCGGAAGAAATTGAAACTTCCATATCCAAACCTTTGGAAGAGGAACTCAGTTCCATCTCTGGATTGAAACGGATCACATCCAGAAACCAAGAAGGGATTTCGATGGTCTTTGCTGAGTTCAATCTCACAACAGACATCAAATACGCCGAACAACAAGTTCGGGACAAAACAGCTCGCGTCAAACCACTCTTCCCCGAATCTTCGAAAGAACCACTTGTCCAAAGGTTTGATCCATCAGACCAACCCATCATGAGGATTTCCCTTTTTGCAGACTTACCAGAAGGGGAACTTTATGATTTGGCAAAAGAAAAAATCAAAACCAAGTTAGAACAAGTCAACAACGTGGGCGCTGTAAAAATCATTGGTGGTTCACGCCGGGAAATCCACATCGAACTGGATCGTAACAAAATCAATTCCTACCAAGTCCCAGCCCTTGCGATTGGAAACCAAATCAAAAACTCCGGAGTTAATATTCCCGCGGGAAAGGTAGAAGGTGGGGACAAAGAAACATCTTTTCGAACTGTTGCCAAATACGAATCCTTATCTCAAATCGAAAACACAGTGGTATCCTTTGGTGGGGAATTTGGACGAGGAGTACTTGTTAAGGATTTAGGCCAAGTTAAGGATACTTTACAAGACCGCCAAACAGTAGGTATGTTGTATGCTCCTGTAAAAACAGAAGAACACGAAGAACCATCTGTTATTGGAAAACTTCTTTTTAAATACGAACCTCCCAAAAAAGAAAGAGTACAAAAGAAAGCTCTCTTTCTGGATGTTTACAAACAATCCGGAGCCAATACCGTAGAAGTGGCCGATGGAATTCTTGGAAAAATTGATTCCATTAATGAACAGATCAAAGACTTAAAAGGTGCCCCAAAAGTCATTCTCATCCGCGATGGATCCAAATGGATTCGTGCCAATATTGAAGACGTTACCATCGCCATCATTCTCGGGATTTTACTCGCTGTTATTGTTGTGTATCTTTTCCTTGGGAACATTCGTTCGACTCTTATTACGGGTATGGCCTTACCAAACTCAATGTTAGGTGCCTTTATCATTATGTATGCCATGGGTTTTACCATGAACGTAATGACTCTTCTTGCACTTTCCCTTGCCGTGGGACTCCTTGTGGATGATGCCATTGTGGTCAGGGAAAATATCTTCCGGAAACTAGAAGAAGGGGAATCTGTCATTGTTGCCGCAAGGAAAGGAACAGAAGAGGTAACTCTTGCTGTGATTGGAACTTCCTTAACAGTGATTGCGGTATTCCTTCCGATTGGATTTTTATCAGGGATTGTCGGTCAGTTTTTCAAACAGTTTGGATTTACCGTTGTTTTTGCGATGATCATTTCCCTATTTGATGGATTGACCGTTGCACCAATGTTATCTGCTTATTTTGCAGGAAAAACAGACATCCATAAAAAGAAAAACATCGTATTACGTAACTTCGATAAGTTCCAAGATTTTCTGGACAGAATGTACGGAATCATCATGAACTTTGCCCTAAAAAAACCATGGGCAGTCATTCTACTAACTTTTCTCACATTAGTTACTAGTATTTTCTCACTTGCATTTGTGAAAAAAACCTTCTTACCAGCAAACGACCAAGGTGAGTTTATGGTGAACGTAGAGATGCCGCCGGGAACTTCCTTACAAGGAACTACGGAAGTGGTAGAAGACATTCAAAATGCCATCATCCAATTTGTGCCTGAGATGGACCTTCTCGCAACCGTTGTTGGTAACAGTGATGGAGAATCCAATATTGCGACCATTGGTGTGGCACTTCTCCCTTCCGAATATCGAAAACGTACGACAGGGGATGTCAAAGACCAGGTTCGTGAATTTTTAAAACAATACCCACAAGCAAGACCTAAGGTGAACGACTATTCGGCGATAGGTGGTGGGGTTCAATATCCATTTAACTTAAACTTAAAAGGTGAAAACCTAAAAGATTTGGAAGCGTATTCGTTTAAAGTCATGGAAGAATTACGAAAAATTCCTGACCTTACAGACGTGGACACAACGTACCGAACAGGAAAACCAGAATTCCAAGTAGTTCCAAACCGTGCGAAAATGCAAACCGTGGGTGTGGTCGCTGGTGTTATGGGGGCCGAACTTCGTTACCATATTGAAGGTGGGGAAGTGGCTAAGTATTTAGAAAATGGAATCGAGTATGATGTAAGGCTTCGTTTGAAAGAAGACCAACGAAATTTACGAAGATCGTTTTCTGAAACTCGTGTGCCGAACATCCAAAACCGTCTCATTCCACTCAGTGCCATTGCTGAAGGAAAAGAAAGTAGTTCTCCTGCAAGGATCATCAGAGAAGACAGATCGCGAGTGGTTCCAATCAACGCAAACCTAGCACCGGGTGGAGCGATTGCATCGGCATCTGAGGCAGCGACAAAAATTCTAAAAGAAAAACTTCAGCCTCCTCCAGGGATTACCTATTCCTTTGTGGGCCAATCGGAAGATTTTAAGGAACTTTTACAAAACATCATCCTTGCTTTTGGAATGGCTCTTATCTTCATCTATCTAGTGTTAGCTTCACTATATGAATCCTTTATCACACCGATTACGATTCTATTCGCGATTCCACCGGCCATTTCGGGAGCTTTCTTTGCTCTTGCTTTGACTGGTGAGATGTTAAACCTTTTCAGTATGATTGGACTCATCCTTCTCATGGGACTTGTGGCCAAAAACTCCATCCTTCTTGTAGACCATGCAATGCTTGCCATGAAAGAACATGGAATGACAAGAGATGAAGCCATCTTTGATGCGGGATCCAAACGCCTCCGTCCTATCTTAATGACATCCCTTGCGATGATTGCAGGAACTTTGCCAATTGCACTTGGAATTGGTGAGGCTTCTAAATCAAGAACAGCCATGGGAATTGCGATCATCGGAGGTCTTGTCCTCTCCACTCTCATCACTCTCATTGTGGTGCCTGCTGTGTTTGGATACATTGACCGTCTTCGTGAAAAGATCGAGGGAGCTTTCCGTCCTGATTACGAAATTCGACCAGAGGATTTAGAGGGTTAAGTTCAAAACTTACTGATTCTAGGGCATAAATTTAAACTTGCCCAAACTTTGAATTCGGTGTTCTCTTGCTTACATGTCCAGCGAACGCCGAATTTACAAACGAATCTCCGAAAAAGTCCAGCTCACATACCGAGTGATCCAATCGGGCGCAGGCTCTGCACAGTTTTTACCCAAAGACAAGGGAGAAGGAGAATCCCAAGATATTTCTGAAGGCGGACTTCTATTCCGAACGAAAGAACCCATGCCGCTTGGCACGAGATTGGAATTAGAATTACGATTTCCTGATGTTAAGTACGTTTTGTACCCTAAAGCAAAGGTGGTTCGTTTGGAAGAGTTCGGAGAAGGGGCATTCTACGAAATTGGACTCGAGTTCAACCAGTTGTTTCTCGATGACGAAAAACTTTTATTAGAACACATTAGTCGATTAGAAGTATAACCTGAATTTTTCTACTTCCCACAATTCATCGGTGATTCGGTAGAACTCGTATGTTACAAAGGTTAGCTGGGTTTTTTCGAGGAATTCCTCTCGAACCGATTTCTCTTCTCGCTGTTTATTCAGAAATTATTAGTAAACTATATTTCCTGGGACTAGCTTATTGTTTGGCTTATATCCAAAGTGTTTATTTGGAGTGGAATACCCCTGACCAAACCAATTGTATTCTTTCTGCTATCCAACTTGTACTCAGTGTCATTTTAGTTTTGACTTCCTTCTTTTTTAGGAGGTTCTTTGGAATTGCTCCTATCCTTGTTCGTTTGACTTTTTTTCTTTTGGTTCTGGTGGAGATTGAAACAGGATTCCATGATCCCACCATTCCTTATTTTGACCCTAGGAATTGGTTAACCATCACTGCTTTACTGGCTACTTCTTCTTTCTTTTATCCGGGCCTTGTTTGGCAGTACATATTAGAATGGTCGATTGTTCTTTTGATATACATCATCAGAGTGTATTTTGCCAACCAAACAGTGATTCCACTGGAAACTTGGAGAGAGATGTCTACCATTTTTCCTTTGTTTTTAGTGGCTTTCTTTTTAAACCATTGGTGGTTTCGAACCAGATACATTGCAGCTTATCGTGGGATGTTGTTGGAAGAAAAACGAAGAACTTTTTTCCAAGACATCCACGATAGTTTGGGCTCCCAACTGACAGATTTGGTGATACTCACGCAAAAACTGGAAAAAACTCCAAAAGAAATTACAGACATCCAATTACAAAAATTAAAACAACTTTCCGAGTCGGCACTGCAATCTTTGCGCACCCAAGTTCAAGAAGAAGACCAAAGAGAGTTGTTCCAGGAATCATTGTTAGACGGAATCGGATTATCCGTCAAAAAAAGATACAAACTAGCAGGGCGGAATGTTAACTTAGAGTGGGTAGGTCACGGCGAAGATCCTATCATTAAAATAGGAGATCCAGAAATGGCCCACCATATCCTTCAGATCTTTAAAGAAATCACAACCAATGATTTAAGGTATGGGAACGGGATTTCCACTTGGAGGATCGAACGAAATTTGGATCACTTAGAATTTCAATTTTCTACTGAGTCACAAAGTTTGGAGAACTCAGGAAAATGGACGAAAACTAAAAACCATGATGGGGATGAAGGTGTCCTTTTTGGGATCGGTGAACGAGGGTTACACCAAAGAATCAAAACACTTAACGGTAAAATTCTCATAACAGAATCTCCTTACAAAATTGATATGAAACTTCCGATAGGGCTTTTTGATTTATGAAATTCATTTCCATAGGTATCATCGAAGACAATTTGGATTTTTTACAATCCCTATGTGGAGTGTTAGAAGAGAATCCATCACTCCATTTAAAAACTTGGAATTCAGCAGAAGAGTTTTGGGCAGAGGATGCGGCCAAAGAATGGGATCTTCTAATTTTAGACATTGGCCTACCGGGCATGACTGGGATTGATGTCCTCAAAACCTATCATACCGTTCAATCTCGAAAGAGTTTAGTGATTTCTTCCTTACAAACAGATGATGCCATTTTTTCTGCCCTTAGGAATGGGGCATCTGGTTATATTTGGAAATCAGAACTAGACTCTCTTCATGATACCATCCAAACTTTACTTGATGGGGGAAGTGTGATTTCACCTTCCATCGCCGCAAAAGTCTTGTTAAGTTTTCGTAAACCCCAACCAAACTTGGATTCAGGAGTGGGTGTGGAAGTACTCACTCCTAGAGAAAGGCAAGTTTTGGAACTCATTGTGGAAGGGGATAGTCCCCACCAAATTGCTTCTCTTTTTGGAACGACTGTGGGTACGGTGCGCCAACAAATCAAAACGATCTATAAAAAACTCCAAGTCAATACCAGAGTGCAGATGGTGAAAAAAGCCCGTCAGTTTGGAATTTTCTAAATGGATTTTGGATTGTTTGGTAAGTTTTTGATCCTAATTTGCGATTCTGATTTTTATACCATCTGGTAAATGGACAAATCCTAAGATTTTCGATATCATTCTAGGATCGAATCACACAAATACATGCAAACACGAACTGAGTCCATCGATTGGATCTCTATCTTTTGGGTCAAACTTAGGTTTGTGCTCTGGTTTGGTGTTTACTTTGCTCTCGTGTTTTTAATGAATTGGATTCTGTAAGAAAATCCAAAACTCGTTTCCTAAATTAGGTTTGATTACTTTCTCCCCCTCCCTCCTTATTTTTATACCATTTGGTAGATAGACAACTTCCTAATCCCCCGATAGAATAGATCCTGTATGCCAGTCTTTCCTATTCTTTGATTGGTACTAGCGAACGATTTCCATTTGACAATCTATTTGCCCATGCAAGCGCCATCGTGTGCGACCGCCACGGTGGTGTTTTTTTATTTGTCCATAAGGTGTTTGATTTCTTTTAAGAGAGTGGATTGGCCCGCCATCAGCTTTTTTTCGGATTCCAAAATGGATTCTTTTTTGCCTGGGCGCATAAAAAATTGTTCGAGTACGACTTCTCTCAAAGTTTCATCAAACCACATCCGAGTTTGGTTCTCCCGATTTTTCGCATAATATCCGTTTGTTTTTGTTGTAGAGATATAATCTAAAATCAGTTTCCAAATTTCATCAATGCCTTTCCCGCCAATCCCACTGCAAGTGGTGGCCCTAGGTGTCCATTTGGATTCTGGGGCAGGGAAAAGGTGGAGGGCCGATTCGTATTCCACACGAGCTCGCATCGCAAAAGGTTCATTTTGTCCGTCGGCCTTATTGATGGCAATGAGATCTGCCATTTCCATAATTCCTCGTTTGATTCCTTGGAGTTCATCTCCCGCACCGGCAAGCATGAGTAATAAAAAGAAATCCACCATGGAGTGGACTTGGGTTTCGGATTGTCCGACACCTACAGTTTCTATGATGATAGTATCAAATCCGGCTGCTTCACAAAGGTACATGGACTCTCTTGTTTTTCTTGCGACTCCTCCCAAAGAACCACTGCTAGGTGAAGGGCGGATGAAGGCATTTTCTGATTTGGAAAGAATCTCCATCCTTGTTTTGTCACCGAGAATGGAACCTTTGGTTCTTTGGCTACTCGGGTCAATGGCAAGGACGGCCAATTTATGATTTTGTTCTAGAAGGTAACTTCCAAAACTTTCGATAAAGGTAGATTTACCAACGCCGGGAACACCTGTGATCCCAATCCGAATGGAATTTCCCACTTTTGGCATCACAAGTTCTAAGATGGCTTGGGCTTTGTCATTATGGACTTCTAAATTACTTTCCACAAGTGTGATGGCTTTGGAGAGATGGGTGCGGTTTCCAGAAAGAATCCCTTCGGCAAGTTCGGCTACGGAAATTTCTTTGCGAGTAAGTGTTTTTCTTTGGTCACGGATGTAAGGAGAAATGGCTGGGGCATCGGCCACACCTGGATTGACAGAAAGGGCCGACTTTGGATTCGTTTTACCGGAATCCTCTTTCTTTTTGCCAATGTCCTCGTTTGGTGTTTCCATATTGATTTTTTGTAAAAGATCCTAATAAACACCGATCCACTGATAAATTCCAGCAAATCGGTGTTTGGTGGGATAAGTCTCTTGTTTAATTTAGAACTTAGGCAGCTCTTCTTTCACCAAGAAGGATGTTCAGAATTTGTTTGGCAGCTTCTGAAATCACAGTCCCTGGTCCAAAAATTGCCGTTGCACCCGATTTGTAGAGGAAGTCGTAGTCTTGGGCAGGAATTACCCCACCCACAACCACGAGTACATCTTCTGCTCCCAGTTTTTTTAACTCTTCAATCACTTGTGGGACGAGAGTTTTGTGACCGGCAGCAAGGGAAGATACTCCCAAGATATGGCAGTCATTCTCTACTACCTGTTTGGCGACTTCCGCTGGTGTTTGGAAAAGTGGCCCGATATCAACGTCAAAGCCCATATCCGCAAAACTAGTGGAGATAACCTTGGCACCACGGTCGTGTCCATCTTGGCCCATTTTGGCAACCATGATCCGTGGACGACGGCCTTCTAATTTGGCAAATTCATCTGCAAGGTCTCTTGCTTCTAAATAGCCTTTGTCTTCGGAAATTTCAGAGGAATACACTCCAGAGATAGAACGAATCACAGCCTTGTACCTCCCAAATACTTTTTCCATAGCATAAGAAATTTCACCAAGAGAAGCACGTTTTCGTGCGGCATCCACTGCGAGTTCGAGAAGGTTCCCTTCACCCGTTTCAGCACATTTGGTAATGGCGTTTAACGCGGCTTCTACGGCAGAACTATCCCGATCTTTTTTCATTTGTTCCAAACGTTTGATTTGGGCAATCCGAACGGCAGTGTTATCAATGTCTAAAATATCAAGAGGGGCTTCCTTATCCAGACGGAACCGGTTGACCCCAACAATCACATCCTTTCCAGAATCGATACGGGCTTGTTTTCTTGCCGATGCTTCTTCAATTCGCATCTTAGGAATTCCAGTTTCGATTGCTTCTGCCATTCCACCTAACTTTTGTACTTCGGTGATAAGGGCCCAAGCTTTATGGACTAAATCGTTTGTGAGTTTTTCTACATAGAAAGAACCACCCCAAGGGTCGATGACTCGGTGGATGTTAGTTTCTTCTTGGAGATAAATTTGTGTATTTCTTGCAATCCTCGCTGAGAAGTCAGTAGGAAGGGCAATGGCTTCATCGAGTGCATTTGTATGTAAGGACTGTGTGTGACCAAGAGCCGCTGCCATCGCTTCGATACAAGTCCTTCCTACGTTGTTGAAAGGATCCTGTTCGGTGAGTGACCAACCAGAGGTTTGGCAATGAGTTCTGAGTGCGAGTGACTTAGTGGATTTGGGTTGGAACTGGTTTACGATCTTTGCCCAAAGAAGTCTTCCTGCACGCATCTTAGCAATCTCCATAAAATGGTTCATTCCAATTGCCCAGAAAAAAGATAGGCGAGGGGCAAACTCATCCACGGAAAGCCCAGATGCAATTCCTGTTTTGATGTATTCCCATCCATCGGCGAGTGTATAGGCAAGTTCTAAGTCTGCCGTAGCGCCCGCTTCTTGCATATGGTATCCAGAAATGGAAATGGAATTAAACTTAGGCATGTACTTGGAAGTATAACCAAAGATATCGGCAATGATTTTCATGGAATGTTTCGGTGGGTAAATGTAAGTGTTACGCACCATAAACTCTTTCAAAATATCATTTTGGATGGTTCCAGAGAGTTTGTCTTTGGAAACTCCTTGTTCTTCTGCCGCCACAATGTAGAAAGCAAGCACTGGAATGACGGCTCCATTCATAGTCATGGAAACAGACATTTGGTCCAGAGGGATTTGGTCGAAGAGGATCTTCATATCCAGAACCGAATCGATGGCCACACCGGCTTTCCCCACGTCTCCTACTACACGGTCATGGTCAGAGTCGTAACCACGGTGGGTGGCAAGGTCAAAGGCAACAGATAGTCCCTTTTGTCCAGCAGCTAAGTTTCTACGATAAAATGCATTGGATTCTTCAGCAGTGGAAAACCCAGCGTATTGGCGGACAGTCCAAGGTTTGTTCACATACATCGTGGAATAAGGGCCACGTAGGTAAGGAGGAATCCCTGCCGCATAGTTTAGATGTTCCATTCCTTCCAAATCCGTTTTCGCATAACGAGATTGGATGGAGATTCCTTCTGCTGTTTGCCAAAGGGAAATGGACTTGGGATCTGGTTTCCCGGAACTGAAAGAAAGAGGAGTATTTGCAAAATTGGGTTTGTTCATGTTTATTTCCCGATCCATTTGGTTTGGGCTTTTTCCATAAATTCCACGATGTTTCGTTTCATATGGATGAAGTCGTCGATCCCGAGTGATTCTGCTTGGGAGATGAGATCTTTTGGATATCCAGCGAGGAGTTTCCAAGAATTGGCGAGTTGGGATTTCATTTCCGCGGCAAATTCGGGAAGGTAAGTCGCATACTCTTCGTCAGACGAACAAAGGACAACGATTTCACATCCCTGTTCTTTGGCCTTCGCGACTCCTTCCTTGACAGAGGTAAATCCTATGTTGTCTACAATTTCATATCCAAGGCAACCGAGGAAATTGGAACTAAAACCAGCGCGTGCTTTTCGCATGGTGAGATCCCCAATAGTAAGTAAAAATATTTTTGGAAGTTTTTTACCTGCTGCTACATGGGCATCTGTGAGATTTCTCCATTTATCAAATTCGTAGGAAAGACGGACTGGAACCAAACGAGTGTAAGCGGACTTATTCTCTGTGGTTTTCAGTTTTGAAGTTTCTTGCAAAGAAGATACGAGTTCTGGATGCCTTTCGGAAGGGAGAGGGTATTGGTTTGTTCCGAGTAAAATTTCTTTTTTCGTAGCGAGGGCGTTTCTTTTTTTGTCGGCCCGATCAGCGATATCTTTTTGGATGGAACCTTTTTTTAAAGCCTCTCCAAACCCTCCATCTTTCTCCAAACCCTGGAATTTTGCCCAGGCAGATTCCGCTAATTTTTTCGTGAGGACTTCTAAATAATAAGATCCAGCTGCTGGGTCTTCTACCTTATCAAGGTAAGACTCGTAACGGAGAAGGAGTTGTGAATTCCTCGCAATTCGTTTGCCTAACTCTTGTTGTGTGGAGTATTCGGAATCAAATGGCAAGACAGAAACAAAGTCAGCCCCACCCATTACGGCAGACATGGCAGCAGTGGTTCCTCGTAACATATTCACATGTGGGTCATAGGCCGTGAATTGGAAATTGGATGTCCTTGCTACGATGAGCGCCGGGATCGATTCTCCAAGTCCTGGTTTGTAAGCATTTAAGATTTCTGTCCAGAGGATACGGAAGGCGCGAAATTTTGCAATTTCCGTGAAGTAGTCGGAACCAATCCCCATCCAAAACCAAATGTTTGCGGCAGCATCTTCGATTGCCACACCGGCATCAAGATGGCGGTTTAAATAATCCACTCCCCATGATAGGGAGTAAGAAAGTTCTTGGCCAATGGAGGCACCGGCATCACGCAAATAATAGCTGTGAACGCCAATACCGGCAAATCCTTTGGTTCCCGCAAGCGAAGAGAAAGTTTTTCCAATTGTGTTTTCTTCAATTCCTAGTTCCCCATCTTTTAGAGCAGAGCCATAAGGGTCGAAGTCACCGAGTACAATGTTATGCGAAGAACTGAGTTTTTTAAGAGATTCGGAAAAACCGGCAGTTTGGTTCCCGAGAGAAACCACCAAAGGTAAATTCCCCGTAAGACCCGCCAATCTTTCTAAATCTCCAGAGGAAGTGATTTTTAATCCTGATGGTTTTCCCGTTTGCCCATTCCCAACAAGAACCACAGCATCGGCCCCTTTTTTGGGAAGGTCAGTCAGTTCGGATTCAGAAGTTATTGTTTCTGTGACCAACCAACCGTTGGTTCGTTTGTAAACTCGGGGGAGGTCTGTGATATCTTCTTTGCGGTAGAAGGGTTCGATTTTGAAACCTTCTTCTGTTTCCCAAGTGACTTTGTCCCAAGGGTTCCCTTTTAGATCTTTGAGGATTTGGTTTTTCCAATCCTCAGTGGAAACTTCAGCGAAGTCTGAAAATAAAAATTCGTTCAATTTATTCCTCTACGATTTGGTAATCTTCCATATATCCAGGAAAGTCACCTAACGCACGTGTGAAGGTGAATTTAGCTGGATAAACGACGAGACGTTTTCCTGTTTGTATAAATGTTCCTGATAACAGTGTGAAAGGGGTGGCAACGATAAATGCGGCGGTTCCTAGAACGGTACCTGCAAGGCCCATGGGTCTTGCCACAATCAAATCGATTAACATTTCGCCACCAGAGGGCACTTCTCTTGCGGACAAACTTTGGCTCCATAAGAGACAGATTAAGAAAAGGATGGACAAGGGTCGTGTTTGTTTCATAGGCTGATCACTCGGGCTTTCATCTGATGAAATCTCGAGAATGATCTCCCTGTAAAGTAAGAAATATGGCTAAAGAAATTGTTTTGTTTGTTCTCTATTCTATTGTGCATCTTTTTGCGATCGCTACGATCACAAAACAGGATGTTTTTTATCTCCCGTCAAAAATCATCCCGATCCTCATTCTGATCGTAGCATTATTCCGTTACTTTCCGAGTTTGGAAAAACGTGGGAAATTGGTGGCTGTGGGTCTTGTGTTTTCTCTTTTTGGAGATAGTTTTCTTGCTCTCCCCAAAGAAGGATTTTTTGTGTTTGGACTTGGTTCCTTTCTCATCGCACAATTGATTTATTCCTATGCCTTCACTTTGGACTCCAAAATCAAACCAATCCTAGCGGTTCCGTTTTTACTTTTTGGTAGTTCCTTCTTTTTGGTTTTGGTTCCAAAACTTGGATCACTTCTCATTCCGGTAGGTGTTTATATTTCTGCGATTTGCCTCATGGGTTGGCGAGCGGCTGCCAGAAATTCTGTGTCCAAACCATTTTATCTTGGCCTCCTTGGTGCACTTGTGTTTATTCTCTCCGATTCTTTAATCGCATATTCTATGTTTCTAAAACCAGAAATGGACAGATTCACGGCATCTATGGGAATTATGATCACTTATTATATTGCCCAAGTGCTCATTTACTCTGCCACAAAGTTGGAAGAGTTGGATGTTCGTTCGGTGAAAAATACTTGATTCACTTATAAGTCGCGAGTATCGTATCTATGGTTTTGAATAACCAGGGAATGGGATTATGAAATCACTAAAAAAAACATCCTTTATCGAAGCAGTTGCTGCTGCCATTGAACATGAGGTTCAATGTTTTAAATTTTATCTTAAACTCTCAGAAAGTCTGCCTGAAGGTCAAATCAGAGAATTGTTCAGCCAACTTGCGTTAGATGGTGATGAGCACATCAAATTCATCAAAGAAATTTATAAAGGTGCGGAAGGGAAAGAACTCCCCAACCTAAAACAACTTTCCGAAATTGAGAAGTTCCATTCATCGACCATCCAAAAGGTTATGGATCGTTTGGATCGAAACAAAAACGAAGAAGTCAAAGCAGATGAAAGAAAAGCATTGGAACTTGCCATCCGAGAAGGGGAAGATGCTCGTAATTTTTATGCAACCATTCGTAACAAATTCCAAGATCCAAAAATCAATTTGTTATTTCAAAAGTTAGCAAACTTTAACGAGTCCAATAACTCACTTTTAGAAGCACAAGCTATGGCAATGGAACAGTCCACACCGGCCGACCAAGTTTTTTATTGGGAAGATGAGGAGCTGATGGAACAAGTCAATCGTTCTTCAAAATCCGCATCAAAACCAAAAGTATCCGCATCGACTCCGAAACCAAAAACGGCAAAAGCAAAACCTTCGGCTAAAAAAACTTCTAAACCAGTAGCAAAACCAGCTAACAAGAAGTCGGTGAAAACGGTTGCGAAAAATGCAGTGAAAAAAGCCGTCAAAAAAGCGGCTAAAAAATCAAAACCTGCGAAGAAAAAAGGTAAGAAAAAATAGTGAAATACCAAGTAACACATACATTTCCCGTTTCCCTTGAAAAACTCCTTCACGCAAGAGAGGAGAGATACAAACATTTGGATCAGTTCCCTGACCTTAAAAATGTAACTCTACTAGAAGAAACGAAAGAGGGGAATATCATTCGCCAAAAACGAAAGGTGAGTTTGGAAGGGTCGATGCCCGCTGTACTTTCCGCTGCGCTGAACGATCTTTCCCTTTTGGAGGAATCCACTTTTGACATTACTACCAACACCCACGAATTCAAAATCTCTCCGCCAGGGAAGGACAATGTATTTGTGATCAAAGGCAAAAGTAAATATGAGGCGGATGGGTCAGAATCCAAACGTTCTTATGATGTGGATGTGATTTCTAGTCTTCTATTTGTTTCTCCTATCGTGGAGAAGGCCATTGAAGAAATTCACAAACATAGTTTGGAAAAAGACAGAAAATCCATCGCCAAATTTTTGGGGGTTGAATCCTAAGGAAGAAGTGAAATCTTCTTCTCCTCATCTCTTACGTTCTGTCCTAGAGCTCAATTTGACGATCCTCATTATGGGGAACGTCACTTTGTTTGCCAAACTCCTTCCTTTCCCTGCAGTTACGATTATTTCTGGTAGGGCTTTATTTTCTGTCATCTTACTCGGTCTTTTCTTTTGGCTTCGTGGTAAATCGGTATCTTACCGGAGTTTTAAGGATTTTGCCTTTGTTTTTGGGATTGGGATTTTATTTGCCCTCCATTGGGTTACGTATTTTCATTCCATCCAGGTTTCGACAGTGGCTGTAGGGATGTTGTCACTTTTCACCTATCCCGTATTTTCTGCTATCCTAGAACCATTGTTTGGTGGTAAAAGACCAGAACCTTTTGCTTTCTTTTTAGCCCTTTTTTCTTTTTTTGGACTTTTTCTCATTGTTCCAGATCTTTCTTGGGGCAACCAAATGTTCCAAGGGGTGGTTTGGGGAGTTGTCTCTGCAGTTCTTTATGCCATTCGTAACTTACTCACCAAAGAAATGCATGTGCATTACCCAAGTTCCCAAATCCTTTTCACACAACTGATCGCCACAAGCCTTGTGCTTCTTCCTTTTGCCAATGGACTTTTTGTGATGCTCGCAGAACCCAAATACTTGTTGTTTCAAGTGGTTCTTGCCGGAGTGTTTACTTCGTTTGCTCATACTATGTGGATTCGTAGTTTATCGAATTTGTCTGTGACCACGGCAGGAACCTTGTCTACTCTAAGCCCCATATACGGAAGTTTGGCGGCATGGTATTTTTTAGGTGAGGTACCACCCGATAGACTTTGGTTAGGTGGCGGAGTTATTTTATTTTGTGCGATTTTAGAAGTATTTCGCAAACAAGCAGAGAGTGGAAAGGAAGGAGGATGAGTAGTCGATACCTTTAGACTAAAAATAGAATTCCTGCTTCTGGATTTTTTGTAAATGATTGGATTGAGGATCTATTTTCTTTAAGTAACGAAACGGTTAGTCGCTGTTATGCGACATGAGCTCCTTCATCTTTAATTTCTTTTTCTATTGCTTTTTGAACAAATTGATTTAAAGAAATTCCTTCTATTAACGATTTTCGATATGCTCTTCTGTGAAGTTCAGATGGTATTCTTACATTGAAAGAACCTTTAAAAGATTTTTCTGGATCTTTCTTTGCTTTAATACATAATTCTAGATAGTCATTAACCGATTCGATGAACGCCTTTTTGATTTCATTTACAGATTTTCCCTCAAATGAAACTAGATCTTCAATTCCTTCGATTTTTCCATAGAAAATTTCATCTTCCGAGTCAAAATGCACTGAACCAAGATATCCTTTATATTCCATTAGATCTTTCATTCTATATACCCTTCAGATTTTAGTTCATTTATAATTTGATTAATTTGGTATGATTTTAATATATTGCCAGGATGCGGTTTGTGAAGCCGAATCACATGTTTTCCTTTTTCGTGTATCCATGCTACCCTTGATCCTGAAGATTTTCCTGAATTGTCTTCTATATAATCAAAACCATTTAAAAGTTTTCTAAGTTCATCATATGTGAAATCTTTAGGTTTAGATAATAATCTGGCTAAAATTTTATCTTTTTTGGCCACTTGCTCTCAAGTTACAAATAGTTGATAAATTTGCAACTAAAAAATAGTTACTGCTTAATCTTTACGGAATATTTTTTTCAGACGTTATTTTTCATATGACTTCATCGGAAGATTCTATCCCAAGTGAAAAAACATGTTCCGAATATGGGAAAATTTCAGCCAAATGTGCAATTAAATTTGGTGAATGGTTTGCTCCCGCGCCACCGATGGTAGCGGAAATCCTTTCGCAAAGCGAAAGATTGGAGCGGACAGCGGGATCGCCTAATGGAAAATATATGAGAACAGATATACATTGGCGAGGCGCCCGGAAGCTACATTGTCTGGTTTGATACTCGTCCGATATTAAAATAACTCAAAACGTATTGATACATTTGGATTTCCTGCCTTAAACACTAAATAGAAGCTTAAATCACTAATTGATGTTGTTCGGAAGGATCCGTGTAACTAAAAGATTCATTTTCATAAACAATTTGAGTTGAGTTTGAGGATATGATCAATCTCTCACCTTGATCATTACTTAAATCACATGCTTTTAGTTGATATTGGACAATAGTGTTTGCATCTTTATTGACTGTTAACCGATATTTCTTATTCCCTCCTTTTGATCTAATTGCATAGTCGAACCAAAATTTTTTTCTAGGCTCTAAGGTGATATTGTAAACCTTACCTTCTTCTAGAAGAATCTCTGGAGCAGAACAATAATTAGGTCTGAAAAACCCGGCCATCGCAAGAGAGCCGATGAATAGATTTTGACCCCTTTTACGACTTTCCCTTTCTTCATCAATGCAGTTAGAGAATAGGAATAACGAGGAAATCAATGTAAGGAGTGGGAGGATGGTTTTCATGTTTTTAATTTTGACATCCATACCGAAGGATGACTCCACCTGTGGTAAGGGCTCGAGTTTCGATAAGGTTTAAGTTCTTCTCTGGGATTCCTGTTTGGAATAGAAGTTTTCCTTTCCCTAAAAAAACGGGTGCTACACACAAACGAATTTCATCAAATAGATTTGCTTTGAGTAACGAATCAGAAAGGTTTCCACTGCCGAATACAAACATATCTCCATTGCCTTCTTGTTTCTTTTTCTGAATTTCAGAGACAGCATCTTTGACAATGACTGAATTGTTCCAGTTTGCCGTTTGGAGAGTTCGGGAACATACAAGTTTTTGGATTTTGTTCATATGTTTGGCAACTTCTCCTTCGTCTTCGTTTGCATTTGTCCAATAATCAGCCATACCTTTGTATGTAGTGGCACCAAACACGAGACAGTCGGCTGAGTTCAATTGGACGAGGCTGAATTCTTCAAGTTCTTTTCCGTAGACTTGTCCGTGAAAACCAAGATCCCAACTTTTTTCACCTTCAAAATATCCATCAATGGTGATTACGTTCCACATAATTAATTTTCTCATTCGATTCTCCTGGTTTACAGTCATTGATTGATTTTTTTAGAAAGAGAGTCCAGCCGAAATTAAAACTTGAGAAAACGTTGTATTTTTTGGGTATGAATTGTACAAACTCTGGCTGATCAGTAAATCTTGGTATTGTTTGGGTAAAGATCCTTCGTAGTAATTTGGATTAAATGTTATGTTATGATTGATTTTACCTGCTTCCATATACCCGCATTGTACTTCCAAAGCAAATAAAAAGTGGTCCCAAATTTCTGTTTTATAACCGAGTCCAATGGAACTAAAAACTCGGTCAGAGAAGGATGTGTTATGCACGTAAGGTTCTAGATCGATATTGTTCGGAGAATAATTTGTATAATTTTCTCTTTTTACAGTGAATCCTTTTTCTAAACCTAAATTCACACTAGCAAAGATGGAAGTTGTTAGATAGTATTGGATGTTGAAGGCAAAAGTCTCACCCTGTTTGGTTCGCGAAAATTGGTAAATGGCATTGGCCCTATTGGGGTTGGAATAGTACTGCCCATAAGACTCTTCTTTACCTCTCCCAATCCCATAGATCATTCCTAAATAAATATTTTTAAATGGCGAATAAAGAATCTGTAGATTGAATGAACTTGGAATTTTTCTATGTTGGTGTCCGTTATCTGATTGAACGATCCAAGGAGTAAAGAGGATTTGTGTTTTTTTCCGTTCCGTATCTTCTGCGGATATGCCTTTTGAAATTAGGTAGAAAAAAATAAGAAGTATCAGTTTTGTAAATTTGATTGAGTTCATATCGGAAATGATTTTGTCTGATGATTACAATTTGTATCAGTTAAGAAAACAATATAAAAGATGTTTTTGTATTTCAATGAAAAACAACACCCGCCGAAAAAATATTTTTTGGTGTAAAAAACAGTTAGGTGGCGAATTACCTTTGTTTTGTGTGATTCAAATTTGTATCATGAACATCATTCTTCTGGCCCGTTCCCAATTCCGAATTAAATTTAAACCCGTACAATAAAATTTGACAGAATTTTGTTTTTCTAGTCTTTACTATCCTCTTGTAGGAATATCTTATTTCGACACTAGGAGCTCGTGATGAAAAAAAATTGTTTAATCATGGTTATGGCAGTTTTTACCTTTGTATTTTACTGCCAGTCGGGGGATAAAACGGGTGCGCTTGATGGTAAAACCCTTCTGGAAGGAACTTGGGTTCTTACTTCCAATTGTGTAACTGATCCGACGCCAAATCCTAGTGCTTGGCTTATCATTAGCAACAACCGGGAAATTAAATCTTGTTACAAAAAAACAAGTTCTGTTGTGAAGGGAATACTCATCAAACAAACCGAAGGAAATTATAACATTGATTGGAAAGAAGGTCCTGCATCCAAAGCGCAGTATCCCGTTGGAGGATCATTGAATCTTTTTGGGATGACTACCGAAGGATCGACGATTTGTTACACTCGGATTAAAAATCCAAAACAAAACCCACCGGCATTTTGTAAGTAATCGAAAATCCTTCCAGAAAGATTGGAGCGGAAAGCGGGGTCGCCTAATGGATAGAATCTGGAAACAAAAATCCATTGGCGAGGCGCCCACTGATTTTTCAAAAATCTACTTCATTCGTGTAAGTGGTGGATGACTTGGATTAGTTTTTCTTGTACTTCTTTGGCAATTTTTTCCAACTCTGGGTTTTGGACGAGTTTTGTCATTGTCATTGGATCAAAGATGGAAACTTTGGTTTCCCCATTTTTTTCTTCGGTGACAACCACGTTGCAGGGAAGTAATAATCCAATTTCGTCAGCGGTTTGCAGGGCTTTGTGCGCAAAACCGGGATTACATGCCCCAAGGATGGTGTAACGTTTGAAATCAACGCCGATTTTTTCTTTGAGAGTGTTTTTGACGTCGATCGTGGTTAGAACTCCGAATCCTTCTTTTTTTAAGGCTTCGGTTGTGTCGGTGATGGTATCTTCAAAACTTTTTTTTCTGTGAACGGTGAGTCCTAACATAAATCCTCCGCAAGGTGCATACCCCATAGGGTATGGCAATCATTGGAACTTGCAAGAGTATTTTAGTTAGGTTTTGAAAAAGATCATTCTTTTTTGGGGAGTTTTTGCATTTCTTCTACACTGGGAAGTTGTGCAGACATATGACGGATTTCCCCGGAAGAATTGAGTAAAAAGTATTGGGGGATGGGATCTGATTTTAAGGAAACAAACCGGTCATCCAAAATTAATGTTTGGAACTCTTGGTCCCTGGGAGTGAAGTTCAGCAAAACATAGGCTCCGAGGTCTGGTTTGCCTTCTCCACATTCCAATCCTTGTAACATCTCACAACGAGATTTGGTGATGGATAAGAGGATGAGTTTTCCTTCGCGAGAGGCTTGGCCAAAGGCAAAGGATTTGTTGTGACCCCAGTGGATTTCTTCGCTTGCCATTTCGTTGATTTTGACATAACCGAAAACGAGCAACAAAATGAAAAGAGGCATGGATAAAAAACCAAGCAGGTAAAAAACACGGGAATATTTCTGCATACAAGGCAATGGAACCGAAACACCCAGTTCCCGCCAAGTTGAATTTTTAATTGCCAACAAACAAAGAAACTTTAAAAAAAACTACACCTTCTTATTCACAAATCAAATCTGGTTTAAAGAGAGAAACCTTAGGAGAAATTAATGGAGATTTGGTATACCGAAAAATTGGAATTAGAAAAAGGCCGTGCTGTGAGTTACCGGGTAACAAAAACAATCGAAAGCCTACAATCTCCGTTCCAAAAAATCGATATTTTTGAAACACAATCCTTTGGCCGAATGTTTACACTTGATGGTGTAACAATGGTTACTAACAAAGATGAACATTCTTATCATGAAATGATCGCCCATATTCCGATGATGAGTCACCCAAATCCAGAATCAGTTTTGGTGATTGGTGGGGGAGATGGTGGAACGGTTCGAGAAGTTTTAAAACACCCATCTGTCAAAGAAGTTGTGTTATGCGAGATTGACAAAGCAGTTGTAGATATTAGTTATAAATATTTCCCTGAATGTGCAGATGCAATGAAAGATCCTAAAGTCATTCATCATTATGATGACGGAGCCAAATTTGCGCGAGACAACAAAGGTCGTTTCGATGTCATCCTTGTGGATTCCAGTGATCCTGTTGGTCCTGCAGAAGTTTTATTTAAAGAACCGTTTTTTCGAGATATGGCGAGTGCTTTAAAACCTACGGGAATTATCGCAACTCAAGCAGAATCTTTTTGGTATCATGGAGATGTGATCTCATCACTTTTTGATTTTATTCCTAAAATTTTTCCTGAGTATGGTTACTATTATACAACCATTCCTACTTACCCTTCCGGAATCATTGGGTTTACTTTTTTATCGAATGCGATTGATCCTTATTCGGTAACACCGGATCCAGAACGTGTTCCCAAAGGACTCAAATACTACAGTCCAGAAATTCACAAAGCAGCTTTTGTACTTCCTGAATTTGCAAAAGCTTATATCAAACGAAAAGGTTAAAACTTTGTGAAACAGATTCCTGTTCTCTATTTTTTAATTTTAGCATCCTTTGCCATAAGACCTAATCCTCTTTTGGCAGGGGAAACCAAAGCAACAAAGTTGGAATTAGAGGCGGAATCCTATGAGGCACGCGGGTATCCAAAAAAAGCAGCGGAACTTCGTCATCAGATCAAAAAAATCCGTGAAGACCAATTCCGTGACCGGAACCGCGAGCCGCTTTATCCGATCACTTCGAATATCCCTGCCACAAATAACGCTTCTTTAGAGTTCCACCAGGGCACTTGGGAAGTTGGGATTCGTGGGATGAGCCAAGGTGGAGTTTTTACACCGGGGGATGTTTGGGCAGATGACAATGGAAGGGTTGCGTTTCAAGCTGGAACTCCGTATTTCCCTCGTTCGCCGATTGGTTATCAAAATATTCGATCTTTACCTTACGCTTATGAATGGGAAAAAAACCAAGGTTCAGGTTCGTTTTCTCCAAGAGTGGCTTACAAACATAAATCTGCAAAATGGGGATTGGAATATGTTTATTTCCAATTTCAGACAACTAACAATTATCTTTCCTTAGGATATGTAGAAGGTTTACTTTCTGCTTATCATAGTGATAGGTTGCATAGCGCAGAACATAAATTAGTTCTTAAAATCTACGAAGAGTCTTCTCGAAACATTGGTTATAGTTGGGATTTTGGACTTCGAGCGGGTTCCTTCCAGACAAACTCTGTATTTTCTTCACAATCGTTAAACCAAACGGGAGTCATGCGAGACTCGATGCAGTATTTAGCACCGAGTGCCGGGTTCCGATTTTATCATAAAATCGGGGAGGGAGTTTCCTATGATTTAGGTGGGGAAATGTTTGTAACTCCACTGGGCCGCTTAAATTATCGAAGGGATATAATGACGGGAAGTGGAGGTGCTAGACGATTTGGAGAAGGTGCGGTCACCGGTAACGAAGCATATTCTTTGTTCTCAGAAAAACCATTAGAGACTTCCATTGTTGGATTAGATCTTTTAGCCCAGGCCAATTGGCAACCTTGGCAACATCACAAATTCCATTTAGGTTTACAAGTGGTTCAATACATTTGGAGGGCCAATGAATCTTCGGCTCCTGGAATTCGTGCTTTGAATGAAGATTCTTTTGTTTCTGGTGTGAGAGATTATTATTTAAGTTCAGCTTTTTATGAATCGGATGGACTTGATAATCGTTCTTCGCGAGTTTATGCCATTTCGAATTTATACTTTGGGTACACTTATGTTTTTTAAACTAAGGTTTCATTTGATCATTCCCACTTTGCTTTTTCTTTTTGTATGGGGATGTGGAGTTTCTCTCCGAGTGTATAGACCCTTTCCTAATGAGTCCTCTTTTGAGTTTGTCAAAAAAATGGATCATATAGAAGTCAAAGTCAAAGAAGAAAACCGAATGAAGATGGGTGTCTACGATGGGTATTTTGCAGATCCAGAGGCACTCCCGAATGAATACGGTCCTTTGTCTTATTTGATTCGAAAGGAACTTTCTATCCGAGGAGATCGTTTTCCTTTGTTACTTGCTCGCGGTGGAAAAATTTTCGTAGATGAATACCAATTGGTTTCTTTGGACAGGTGTTCAAAGAATTTAACTTTTGTGCGGATGAAAGCGAGGATCCAAATCCAAGGCCAATTAGAAGAAGAGTTCTCTTATTATGATGAAATTGACTCTCGTGTTACGAATTGTTATTTGGCGGGAAGTATTCTTACCTTTATCCCTTTGGTTTGGTATGTTCCTTACAATGGATTTCGTGGGAACAGGGAAGACCAATTAAACCAATTGGGAAGGAATTCTTTAACAGAGTTTTTTACGCGTTTGGAAATTCTTTCTAGTTATAACGGTAGTTCTCCTGTGGATAAATTTTCGGAACCGGAACCACCGCCTGTAAAACTCAAAAAATCGCCTGTAAAACAAGAGCCAGTTGACCCCAAACTTAAGGAAATCATGGAAAGTTTATGAAATTTTTCTCCTTTGTTTTAATCCTTGGCCTTAGTTTTGGTTTCACAAATTGTTATTCCTTGGAAAAACCATACAATTACGGGAATCCATACCTTCCCAGTCCCGAATTTACAGAAGATGATCCACAATTTGAAGAAGGGGAACCAGTTTGGATTTTAGACCAAACGGGGAATTGGATTTTTTCTCTTCCTTCCAAGTTAGTGCTTTGGAATCTAAAAGCAGACAACCATCACATTTCAAAAGAAACCAAAGAATATCTAATTCGTTATATCAAAGAAAATAATTTAAGGGATGTGAAAGTTCGTTTCAATCAATACGCACCACTTTCGGAATGGAAACGACTCCCAAAAAATAAAAATATCAATCCAGTCATTCGTTACTTTTTTGGGTCCATTTCTTTGCTTGCTTATACTTTCCTCCCTGGCCGCTTGCTTGCAGGAACTGTTGGAGGAGACCATTACAATTCTTTTACCAACACCATCAATGTGTATTCTGATTTACCAGCGGTTGTGATTCATGAAGGGGGCCATGCCAAGGATTTTGCGCAAAGAGAAAAAAGAACTCTTTATGCTACGATGTATGCTATCCCAGTCGTTGGTTCTTTGTATCATGAAGCGAGGGCTTCTGATGACGCTCTCAATTATTTTGCGGAAAAAAACGATAAAGAACAATTAGAGTCATCTTATGAGTTACTCACTCCAGCTTATTCTACTTATGTGGGAGGAGCGATTGGGGATGTAGTGGCAAATCCAATCACCGCACTTACTGTGATTCCTGGACATATATACGGTCGCTACAAAAAACGAGACATCGATAGCGAATTAGAAAAAAGAAAACAAAAGATCCAATTTAAGGAACCCAAGTGAATTCCAAATCCAACTTCATTCAAAAATTCAATTCGCGTAGAGATCAATTAAAATCTCTTCTTTGTATTGGTCTCGACCCCGAATTGGAAAAGTTACCGAAGGTAAGTTTGGATTCGAAAGCACCGCTGGTTCATTTTACAGAAACTATCATTCGCTACACACATTCTTATGCAGCGGCTTGGAAACCCAATGTGGCATTTTTTGAAAGGTTGGGCTCCGAAGGTTATTTTGCCTTAGAACATATGGTTCGTTTGATGCAGAAGGTTTCACCAGATGTACCCATAGTGATGGATGCCAAACGTGGTGACCTTGCCAATACTTCCAAAGAGTATGCTAAGTATTTTTTTAAAACCTTGGGTGTGGATGCCCTGACGGTTAATCCGTACATGGGTCGGGACAGTCTTGTTCCCTACCTCGATCTAGGTGGGTATATTTTTGTACTTGGACTCACATCAAATCCAAGTTCAGTAGACTTCCAAAAACAAAAACTTTCCGGTAAGGGAATTCACTTATATGAAGAGGTAAGTGACCAGATGGCAAAACTTGCGGAGGAATATCCTAACCAAGTAGGACTTGTTGTGGGGGGAACCCACCCATCAGAGATTCAATCCTTACGAGCCCGTCATCCCAATTTGTACTTTCTCATTCCAGGATTTGGAGCCCAAGGTGGGGATCTTTCCTCCATCATCCAGGCTTCGGGGAATCGCTCCCTCATCAATTCATCACGTGGAATCACTCTCAGTTCTTTGGAAGAAAATTTCGGACAAACCGCAGAAAAGAAAGCAGAAGAAGTCCATCTTCAAATGAACCAACTCTTTCTCTAACGGTCTAATGACCGAAAGGGAAACAAGTGAAAGAAAAACTAGCCATCGTTGGTACAGGGATCTCTGGTCTCGGTTCCGCATACTTTTTAAAAAACGATTTTGATTTAACTATTTTTGACAGTGCCGATTATATCGGTGGTCATACCAATACGGTAATGGTAGAAGAAGATGGGGTAAAGATACCGATTGATACCGGATTCATTGTGTTCAATCATGTGACTTATCCTAATTTACTGAGACTTTTCCAAACATTAAACGTCCCCACTAAAAAATCAGATATGTCTTTTAGTGTCCAACATGACCCCACCAAACTAGAGTTTTGTGGATCTGGACTTTCTGGGTTGTTTGCTCAGAAAAAAAATCTGTTTCGACCTCGGTACTTGAAGATGTTACTTGAGATTGACCGGTTCAACAAATCGGCCCCAAAGATTTTAGACGATCCCAAGTATGATTCCTGGGATTTAGGAAAGTACATGGAGGCTTTTGGATACGGAAAAGACATTTTAAATTTTTATTTAATTCCAATGAGTTCCGCTGTTTGGTCAACGCCGCCTGATTTGATGTTGGAATTTCCAGCAAAGTCACTCATCCGGTTTTTTTATAACCATGGATTTTTGGGATTAAATACACAACACCAATGGTATACGGTGGATGGTGGGTCGCATGAATATAGCAAACGAATCATTCCCCCCATCAAAGACAAATTTCGACTTAATTCGCCAGTCAAACAAGTAAACCGTACGAGTGACGGGAAGGTGGAACTTGTGTTTGGTGAAGGGAAAAAAGAAATCTTTGATAAGGTTTTACTTGCCACGCATGGGCATATTTCTGCGAAATTACTCGGAAATCCGACAAAATTAGAAAGCGCACTCCTTCCTCTTTACAAATACCAACACAACACTGCCACTCTACATACGGATGCCAGTGATATGCCAAAAGTATCATCTTGTTGGTCCAGTTGGAATTATAAAATTGTAGAAGATGAAAAGGGAAAACAAAACCCTTACACAATCTATTGGATGAACCGTTTGCAAAATGTTTCCAAAAAACAAAATTATTTTGTGACCATCAACGACCCGGATCGTGTGGCAAAAGACAAAATCATTCAAAAAATAGATTATGAACATCCACTTTTTTCTGTGGAAGCATCTCTTGGACAAAATCGTTTGCCAGAGTTAAACGAAAGTGGTCCGATCTATTATGCAGGCGCTTACTTCCGGTATGGATTCCATGAAGATGGATTTTTATCAGCAGTGAATGTTTCGCGTAGTATTTTAAAAAGGGATCCATGGACTTAAACTCATGTATGTACGAGGCGGATGTGTATCATACACGTACCGCTCCAAAACCCAACAAATTCAAATACAGAATTTTTAATTTTTATTTGGATCTTTCCGAAATAGACCAGTTGGCCCACGAAAGTTTTTGGTTTTCCAGGAACCGGTTCAATTTGTTTTCCTTTTATGACAAAGACCATATCCAATTTGAAAAAGGAACAGTTTATGAAAATGTTAAGTCCTTTTTGGAAGCCTCTGGAGTAAATGACATTGGAAAGATATTTCTTCTTACCAACCTCCGTGTGTTGGGTTATGTGTTTAATCCGGTAAGTTTTTATTTTTGTTATGACAAATTAGGACAACCACTTGTATCGATCGCAGAAGTAGGAAATACCTTTGGTGAGATCAAACCCTATGTCGGTTATTTTAAGAAAGCCATAGGAACCATTGCGGATCCAGAGGTGTATATCAGGGAACGTAAAAACTTTTATGTCTCACCTTTTATCAGTTTGGATTCTGAATTTGAGTTCCGATTGAACTTACCCAATAATCAATTACAGATTGGTGTCGACTCTTTTGAAAATGGAAAACGAATATTAACCACTTCCTTTCTTGGAAAAAAAATTCCATTCCAATCAAAATACTTATTAAAACTTTTTACCCAATTCCCATTTGTTACCGTCAAAATAATAACGTTGATCCACTGGCAAGCCTTCAAACTTTGGATCAAAAAAATTCCATACATTTCGAAACACCAAAACTTAGAGAAACAAACAGGAGTTCCCCTTGGAGAAATCACAGAACCAGTCCCTCTTACAAGACACGATTGATTCAGAACTTTTTACCGAATTAAAGAACAAGTCTACCTTAGAACAATTTCCCATTTATAGGAAGATATTTTTTAAAGCTATGAGTTCCATGAAACGAGGATCCCTTCGAATGATCCTCCCAAATGGAGAACAAATCACGTTAGGTGATCCGAATGCCAATGTAGATTCAAAGTTTCATTCAGCATTAGTTCATGTCAAAAACCCTGTTTTCTTCAAGAAATCAGTGTTATACGGCGATATTGGATTTTCCGAATCTTACTTAACGGGAGATTGGGAAACAGATTCCATCGAAAACGTAATTTCTTGGTTTATTCTCAACGTGGATGATAGTCCCAGTCTTTCTGGTGCGAAAAAGAAACTTTTCCATTTGGATTTATTCAATTTAGGTAACAAATTCCTACATTTTTTAAGGAAAAACACGCTTACAGGAAGTAAAAAAAATATCGTAGAACATTATGATTTAGGAAATAAATTTTATAAACTGTTTCTTGATCCATCGATGACTTATAGTTCTGCGTATTTTGAATCCTTGGAAGATAGTTTGGAAGAAGCACAAACAAGAAAAGTGGACAAACTTTGCCAAAAGTTAAAACTAAATCCTGCAGATCATCTTTTGGAGATTGGAAGTGGATGGGGGTTTTTATCTATCCATGCTGCAAAAAACTATGGTTGCCGTGTGACTACCGTTACACTATCGGAAGAACAATATGCCTATGCCAAAGAAAGGATCGCAAAAGAAGGTCTTTCTGACAAAATTGAAATTCGAATTCAGGATTATCGAAAAATTGAGGGTCAATTTACAAAAATAGTTTCTGTGGAAATGTTAGAAGCAGTAGGGGATGCGTTTTATGAAACCTTCTTTCAAAAGTGCCAAGACCTTTTGACAAAGGACGGAATTATGGCCTTACAAGTCATTACCTGCCCTGACTCTAGATTTACTTCTTTCAAAAATGGAATCGATTTCATTCAGAAACATATCTTCCCTGGTTCTTTATTGCCATCCATTGGTCGTATGAACCAAGCCATCAATCGTACAGGAGATATGTATTTATTCCACTTGGAAGATATGGGTATGAGTTATGCGAAAACTCTCCGACTTTGGTTAAGAGCTTTTGAAGAAAACTTAACTGAGGTAAGAAACCAAGGTTATAGCGAAACCTTCATTAGAAAATGGAGATATTATTTGGCATATTGTGCAGCTGCTTTCCAAATGAGAAACATCAGTGTGATTCAATCTGTTTATGTTAGGCCAAACAATCTAAATCTCTAAATTCGTACAAAACCTGGCTACCGATGGGGAAACCTGTCGGTAGTTCCTTCCAAAAAACATCTTGCCAAGGAAAACCCATCTCTTTACTACTCTGTCTATGAGAGAAACTAAGTCCGTATTTACCTTTGACGAACCAATCGAACGATTGTGGTCCGGTGTCACCGTCTACGAAGTGTTAGTGCATTGGCTCGCGGATGAGGTAAGAGGTCGCCCGAAAGTGGGTGGTGACTTTTCATGGACTTGGAAATTGGGTTTGGAAGGTGATTTCACCACACATGGCATATACAAAAAAATAGAACCATTACGTGAATTGGTAATGGAATGGAAAGACCATCCTGCTGACCCAACAGGTGCCATTTATTTACAATTATTATTTGAATCCAAAGGTGAAAAATCTTCCCAATTAACAATTGTTAATGGAGGGTTCCCTGATGGAGAAAGTTCCGATGTATGGCTAGAAGGTGCCAAAGAGGCATGGGATGGACAAGCTTTACACTTAAAAGACTTTCTAAAACAAAATCCAGACATCACAAAATTTTTTAAAAAATCTTGATCTCTAGGGCCTTTCTAAAATCCTGGTAAAAGTAAGGGTTGTTAAGGAGGGCTGGAAGATGGAATATCCCGAATTGGAAACGTATTTCCAGAAATTAACTGATATAACAGACCGTATCGCTATGATGAACAATCATTTTGATGCGACACCTGAGATCGACATACCACAGTTATCTGATTTCTACGCAGACATTCAGTCAAAGGACTGGGAGAATACGGACAGAGAGTATTACGAACTCTTTACCAGTTATTTTACTTTCCATGTGAAAACTGTGGAAGAAATCATTCAAGAAGCACGTGAAATTCTGAACCCAGAAAATCGTGAATATGTAAAAAAATTAGTAAGCCATGTCAGAAACTCTGATGATTGGTTTGTCAATTTAAAAAAGAAACGTAAACTCGCTCGCATCCAAGTCGCTTAAAATTTAAACTCCCTCGAAAGAAACCTCGGGGGAGGCTCTTCAATTCGCTTTACAATTAAATCCGTTTCCTTTCTCCTTTCAGATATGTCCAAGGCGCGGTTCCTTTTTTACCCTGTTATCCTTTTATTGTTTTTGTTTGTTGTTGATGCGATATTTCGAATTCCCTATATCCAGACAATTACCAAGATTGATTTAACGGCAGTTAACTATAAAGCTAAATCGGCCTTCTTAGAAAAACTCATTTCCGAAAAACCAGGTGTGAACACACCAAAAACCAAAAAAATCATGTTGATTTTGGGATCTTCACGCCTTCTTTATTTTGATCACGATGAACTGGTTTCTTTTTATCCTGATTGGGATATTTATAATCTTTCTTCTGCAGTGACAACTCCTGCGTATTATGATTTCCAACTGACAAAAGTTTTGGATGCGGGGATCAAACCTGATTTGGTAGTAATGGAAACTGACCCAAACCAGTTTAACCAAAACTCAGTATTTAAAAGTTCGAACCTAACTTATAGTTTTGATTTATCTTATGTTTTGTCAAATCTCAGTTTGTTTGGAAAAGACCATGTTTCGTTTTATTTGGGGCGTAAACTTTTTGCAGTAGGGACGTACAAACCTTATTTGGACCAAATGTGGAGAAATTATAAAAATCCATATTTAGAAAATGCCTTTGAAATGCACAAGGCAACCTATGACTACATTCTTTCACACAATGGAAACGGACTTTCACCAATCGATAATTATATGGAGAAAGATTCTAATTCCCTACAAATGACAAGCCATAGAACCTTGGATTGGTTGTTTGCCTCGTATGTTCGTAGCCCGATGCAATTCGGATTTTATGAAAAAATTTTGGATCGTTTACAGGCTGAAAAAATCAAAACCATCATCATTTGGCCTCTTTCTTCACCCGACTTTGAAGCACTTATGGAAAAAGAAGTTTTGGTCAAAACTTGGGAAAAAGAAATTGATGCGCTAACTGCTAGTAAAAACTTTTCTATTTTGAAACTGAAAAACGAACCATCTTATACTTGTAATGCGTTCGCAGACGGTGGTCATGTTGCAAAAGATTGTTATCGCAGTTTGATGCGTTCTATTCTATTGGAATACTTTCGAAAGTACGAACGCCATCATCTGTAAACTCGATCCCACAAATGGGGATAGGCTCTGTTGAGGATTCAATGACCGATTTCAAAGAACGAGGTTTTTTTGGAATTGTCATTGTATTTCCTTCTTCATTCGTTTGAACATATTTAATGTTAGCATTTAGACCGGAAGGGGCATCAGCCCAAAAAAAGATTCCTTTGGTGGTTGCGGTTGTCACTCTTCCATAGTTTTTTCTAGAGGAACTTGCTGGGATAGAGGGTGTCGATGAATTGTAAAAATTCGTAGAACCTTGTTTGATTGTAAATTTTGTAGTTGTCGGAGTGACTTGATTCGTAGCAATTCTCGAAAGAGTCGTAGACAAAGGGTATCTAGTGAGTGCTCCTGCTAAGTTGATCGTAGACGCGGAAGCTCCATCGCTTGTCACCTGTTCGACAGCAGTTAGGTTGGGATTGCTCCCTAAAAAACTTTGTGCACTCAGTAAGGCATAAGTGCGAAAGAAAACATCAGAGTTCCCATTTCCCAGTAAAGAAGCATCAAAATTAGGAGCATAGGTTGTATTTCTAAATAAACTAATTAAATTGCCTGTGCTATTTGCCCTTGTACCTGATTCCCCAATCACAGTTTCTTTGAAGAAGTTTTGTCTCTGTGTATCGTTTGTTCCTGAAATATCATAAAGATACCGCATAAATACATAAGCAAAAGAGTATTGTTTGAGAACATCATTGCTTGTACTATCCCAGTCAAGTAAGGAAACCCCATTGATCCCATCGGGACAACGAGAGTCATTCACTCCTGAATAACAATCCATACGACTGTTTTGTGGTCCGTATCCTGCGATATCACTTGCTACTTCGCTTGTTCCTTCGTTGATCCAAAGTTCGTCGGTTTGGTTTGCGGCTCGCATTCTGGGATATCTTAATAAATGTTGGAATTCATGAGCTGCAGTGGAAGCAAAGGCATTTGGGTCATAGGTAAGAGCTGCTATGAGTTCTTTCCCATCTAAATACAAAACTTCAGCATAGTTGGAACGAAGTCTGGATATAATAATATCTGGAAAGTAGTTAACCGGGTCAAAATATCCTGCCACATAAGCACTGTTTGCTGTGGCACCGTCTCGAATGTCCATCACAAGAATTTTTACTTTTCCGTTCCCATCTATATCGCTTGGAGCCCCGAAGGTGGAAATTAATTTTGGAAACGTAATGGAATCAAAATCACGACCGAACTTTATTAGATCGTAACTAAGAGATAATGATCTTTCTTTATAAACTTCCACATTGGTTCCAGAAATAACCAAATCTACCGTAACACAAACACTGGAATTCGTCGTTAGATCTCTCGCCCAAATGCCTGAACCGTTCGTACAATTGTTTGCTAGTAGGGCATAGGCACCCAGTAACATAACCAAATCGTTATTTTTTTCTTTTTCTAAATTTAGGAGATTGCAATCAGTAATGAATGATGTTACGAAAAGAAGAGGAAAAAGGATTAATTTTTTTAAATGCATAAATTCCTGGCAGCGGGCCTTTTTTCCCTGACATTCCTTTGGACGGATCCAAATTTCGCCAAGTCAACGGATGGCCTCTATTTTTCCGACCAGTTGGCTACGGAGAACGGCTATCTAATATTAGGAATAGAGATCTTCACAGAAAAGGGAAAGTCTTTTTACAATGCCCAAGAGCTACGGTATCAAAAATCACTAGGTTGGGAAGAGGTCATTTTTGTGGGGACGGTCACAAAAGAAGGAGGAGATCTCGTCCTTGTGCCTGAGGCCTGCCAAATCCGAGCCACAGAGACTTGGGGTAAAAAAATGGCACTTCTACGCCGTTTTGATTGTGACCATTTGTACTACCGCCTGAAACAAGAGCCAGGAAATGGTTTTGTGATTTCAGAGTCCTTACTGGGAACCATCCAATCGGTTTCCTTACCTTATGTTCTGGATCATAGTGCCGGAAACCCTGTGGCTGTCCATTTTGATGCCATGCAGATGACCAAGGAAGGGATTTGGGGCTTCCATTTGAATGGGCTTGGGGGAAAAGATCCAGAGAAGACCTGGAATCCTTCTAAGCAGGTTTGGGAGCCCTTCCAAGGCTACAAAACCGGTTCAGGTTTCCAATTCTACCGGTGGAAACGATCCTTTTCTAATTGACCCAGGGGTTCGTTTCAGGGACTTTCCTTTTACATTGAAAAAGATCAGAATTGGGGTCATTGCAGCTGCCGGAAAAGGAACCCGTGCATATCCCCGAACCAGCTTCATTCCAAAACCTCTCTTCGTCATCGAAGGAAAGTCCATCCTCCACCGAAATGTGGAACTGATGGTCAAAACATTTGGAATCGAAAAGGTTTATGTTCTCGTCGGTCACCTGAAAGAACAAATCATCTCAGAAATTGATCATATCCGTTTGGCCATTCCCAAAGTAGTCATTGAACCTGTGGATTGGACCAAAAAAGGCCTGGCATCTGATGTCGCCAGTTTAGAAAAAACCATCCGCGAACCATTTCTAACTATCCTTGGAGATGAGTTTTATTACCGCACCGACCACGATGAGTTTCTAAAAGTTTTAAAAAAACATCCAAATATGGCCGCGTCCATAGGGATTGTAAAAACATCCTTACTTTCAAGGATTCGAAAGAATTATTCCGTTGTATTAGAAAATGATAAAATAGTAAACTTGGTTGAAAAACCAGAAAATCCTCCGAATGAACTTTTGGGTTTAGGCAGTTATTATTTTACACCAGAGTATTTTGAGTTTTATAAAAAAACACCTGCATCTCAAAAGTCGGGTGTCATTGAAATCACAGACGTGATTGATAAGATGGCGAAAGAGTCAAAAACGGGAGTGTATGCAACCACTCTTAGTTGTGAATATTTCAATATCAATTCCATGCAAGACTACTATCATGCGGTGTATGAAGTAAGAAATGATTTGTTCCACAAATTCAAAACGAGTCTTGTGATCCCAACAAATAATAACGAAAGATCCATCACAGATGTGATTGTTGACTTCAAAGATAAATTTAACGAAATCATTGTAATCGATAACGAGTCCACTGACGAAACATTGGCTCTGAGCAAAAAAGAAAAAGTTAAAACCTATACTTTCCCAGGTGATGGTGATCCCACAAGGCTTGGGGAACAAGTGAGAAGGGGAATCGAATATACAACAGGTGATATCATTGTTGTCGTTTCTCCCGACGGATCTTTTCGTTCGAAAGATTTTCCTAAACTTCTCGAGTATATGAAAGATTCGGATATGGTGATTGGAACACGCACCACAAGACAGATGATCGAACAAGGATCCAATCTCAAACCACTTTACCGTTTGGTAAACTTACTTATGGGAAAATTGGTTGAAGTGTTTTGGTGGGGACAAGAACCACGATTTACCGATGTGGATTGTCAATTTTTTTCTGTTTGGCGAGAGTCTTATGAACGAGTCAAACCACAATTATTTACCCAAGATAGAAAGTTCATCGTTGAACTTATGATAGATATTGTTAGATCTCATATGCGTTGTATTGAAATTCCTGTTTCCTACTTCAAACCGGTAGGGCAGGTGGAATATCGAGTACGTGATATGTTTTCCGATGTTGTCCATATAATGAAATTAATTTTATCTAAAAAGTTTTACCTAGGAGAAAATCGCGATGGCGAATAAAGTATTGGTAACAGGCGGATGTGGATTTTTAGGATCCCATGTTTGTGAATTATTTCGTAAAGAAGGTTGGGATGTTGTTAGTTTTGACAACATGACAAAATATGAATTAAAACGAACTGGTTATGGGTCTGATGCCACTCGTGATTATAACTGGAATTATTTAAAATCCATTGGTGTCACTATGGTAAAAGGTGACATTCGAAATTTAGAACATTTGATGGATCGTTCGGCTGATTGTGATTATATCATCCATACAGCGGCACAACCTGCAATGACCATTTCTTGGGAAGATCCTGAACTTGATTTTTCCACCAATGTGATTGGAACTTTTAACGTTATGGAAGCAGCAAGGAAACATAAAATCCCTGTTGTGAATACATCTTCCATCCACGTTTATGGAAACTCCATTAACGATAGTTTGACGGAAGGTAAAACTTCCTACGAAAGAAACCCAGTCGAAATTTCTGTAGAACAACCAACAATGGTGGGACAAATTTCCCCACTCCATGCTTCAAAAATGAGTGCGGAACATTATGTACGTTCTTATACAGATATGTATGGTGTAAAAGCTGCAAGTTTTCGTTTTACCGGAATTTACGGCGAACGTCAGTTTGGTGGCGAGGATCATGGTTGGGTTGCAAACTTTGCAATTCGTTCCGTATTTGGTCTCCCACTTCGTATATTTGGAACTGGTAAACAAACAAGAGATATTTTACATGCCGAAGACGGTGCAAAATCTTATTTGGAATTTTTTAAAAACCCAATTCCAGGTGTTTACAATATTGGTGGTGCAAGCCCACATAAAATTTCTCTTTTAGAATGTATCCACCTCATTGGTGAAATTCTGGATAAAAAACAAGAAATTCTTTTTGAAGTAGAAAGACCAGGTGACATGCGTTATTTTATATGTGATATCAAAGAAGCAAAAAAATTCGGATTCAATCCTAAAATTCTACCAAAAGAAGGTGTGACAAGGCTTCTTAAGTGGATTGAAGCCAACAAAGACGTATTCAATATCTCTGGGAAGTAGAATGTCTGGTAAAACTTTAGTCATCATCCCTGCATACAATGAAGCCGAAACCATTGAGGAAGTGGTTCGGGGTGCCATCGTGTTTGCAGATGTTTCTGTTACAGATGATGCGAGTAAAGATGGTACACCCACCATTTTGGCTAAATTACAAAAAGAATTTGGAAAGAGACTTCACGTCATTCGCCACGAAAAAAATACTCATATCCCTGGTGGAATTCAAGATGGAATGAAGTATGCGGTGGAAAAAGGTTATGACTGGGTGATCACAATGGACGCGGGCTTGTCGCATGACGCTGGTTATCTGAAAGAGTTCCAGTCTTTTCCAAATTGTGACCTAGTCATTGGGTCTAGAACTTCTACTGTGAATGTTCCGTTGTATCGAAAGTTGATTTCTTGGTCTGCTGCAAAAGTTATGAACTATTGTTTATCCAAAGGAGTTTTTAACCTTTTTGGAGCCAACCTTCGCGATTGCACAAGTGGATACCGAAGGTATTCCAAACCAATGTTTCAAAAAATCGCAGCTTATCCATTGGAATCGGTTGCTTTTGATTTTCACATGGAAGCTTTGTCTATTGTAGCGAAAAATGATGGTTCCATTAAAGAGTTACCAATTCGTTATATCTTTTCAAATAGTAGTTTTAATAAAAAAGTTTTGAAACTTGCCATTAGTTTTGCAAAAAAACTTTTGTTACGAAAATGGAAACTGAGTCCAGAATACCCTTAAACAAATCCCGTTTCGGGCAGAAATGGAAAGTGTTCGTTGTCACCTGTGCTTTGTTTGGTGGTATACTTTTTTTAGATAATCTAATTTTTTCTAAACTATATTTTTTGTTTCCGAACGAAACGGAGTGGGACTCCTCTCCATGGTATAATTTCATTTTCAAAACCAAAGAGTTACAATCAACAAAAGACAAACATCGTACCATTATCACCGGCAGTTCTGTTGCATTGTATTCAGTATTACCTGACAGGCTCAATCAAAAAGAAAATCCAATCACCAAGTATCATTTTTTCTCCCATGTGGCAATGGCTCCCACAGATTTAGATTATTATAAAAAAGATCTTTTAGATTCCCATCCGACATTAGTGGTGTATCTCCTTAATTTTGCTGATTTACAGTGGGAATACCAAGACCTAATTGATGGCAAACTAAAGTTTAATCAAAAAATTTGGGTCACACAGTTTGGAGAACGTTATCCTGCTAAAACCATTTATCCAAATTCCTATTTGTTCGATCATTGGAAAGAATTACCAAGAAAAACTATATCCAAACTTGCCGCAAAATCTTTGTTTTACGTAAGTCGGTTTCGGGTTTTCTTTATGGATCCGATTGAAGTTTATATCGACAACCACTTTGGAAGTGGTAGAAAATACCATCTATACCAAGGTGAAAAACCGATGGAAGGGATTTGGTCGAAAGGATGGACAAAAGAATCAGCAACCATTCTTTGTTCTGACAAAAAACCAAAAGAATCTTTGTTTTTCCAAAAAACAAATACGAAGCTCTTATTCCGTTTTTTCAAAGATTCTAATTCATTGGACAAACCAGTATTTGAAATTGAAAAATCATTTGTTCGTTCCGGATGGAACGAACTAGACTGGAGTTCTCTCATCCAATCTAATTTAGAATGGAACATTGTCCAAATCAAAGTTTTATCTGAATTGTCTACTGCAAAAGAAGTCAAACTGATCCGTTATGGACGAGATGAATCTGTTGGTGTTCGGTTGTCTCATTTTTTTTGTAAAACTACTAATTTAGAAAATAAATCTTATTCCCGCGATAGCTATTGGGATGACACCCGTTTGGTGACAAAAACTGTTTCTGATTTTAAAGAAGATTACTCTGAGAGAATGATTCGAGATGCAGGAACTAGACCTGAACTCATGCGTTTGCATTTGGTTCGCGAAGCCAAAAAAAATGTGAATACTGTTCCTTTTGAACCCTGGTGGGAATTGAATCGTATTTTAAGTATTTCTGATTATTTTTACCAACACAAAATTCCTTTTGTTTTGGTATTAAGTCCTGAGAATCCAATTGAATTTGACATATATAAAAATTCAGAGTGGAGAAAGGATTGGATAACCAATTTAAAATCTCATTTAGAACAACGAGGCCAAACTCTCATAGATCATACCGAAGTAGTGAGTGATGTTCGCTATTTTTTTGACCCTCACCATCTAACTTATGAAGGTGCAGATTTTTATAACTCTATTTTTTCCAAGTCTCTAGAACCTCAAATTTTAAAATTTAATCCGTAATGGGAGTGAACCCAATGTTCCAAAAATATATTAATCCTATTTTTTTATATTTCAATTCAAAGCAGTGGGCCACTATACTTTTATTCTTTTTTATCTGGGGTGTTTCTACTTTAGGTTATTGGAAAAAATACGAATGGAACCCTAGTTCTATGGTAAATTTTGGTTATGAATTTGCTCTGCAAAACCAAACAGAAACTCCAGAGAAGGCCATTCTATTTAAGGGGGAGAAGGGTGATTTGGGTGCAGGTTATGATGGCCAAATTTTTTATTATTTTTCAAGACCACTTTCCGAATTGAATTTGAATTGGCCGAAAGGATTTGATGAATCCTACCGAGCACCGCGTATCGGCTACCCTCTGTTAATTGCCATTTTTGGTTTTTTTGGGAAAACAGCCGCTATTTTTGGAATGTACTTTTGGAACATTGTCCTTACATTGGTTTCCTATTTTTATTTACGTAAACTCCTAAAAGAAGATACAAAACCTTATGCCATTCTTTATTTAATTAGCCCTTTCGCGTTAGGTAGTTATTATGTTCTTGTAAGCGATACTGTGATGGTGTCCATTCTGATCATTGCATACTATTATTATGTAAAGGAAAACTATATCCCTTTTATTTTACTTTCTAGTTTGGCAATACTCACCAAAGAACCAGCTTTGTTTTTATTATTCCCTTTGGGTCTTGCCGCTGTTTTTAGAAAGGAATGGAAACGGATTTTGGTTGTAGGTTCTGTTCTCATTATCCCTATTTGTTGGCATTTGTATTTGGCATATCGGTTCCCCAACTGGAGACCTGGTCGTTTAACGGATTTTATATTACCATTGGAAGGGTTAATTTCTTATATGGAATCCATTTGGGCTTCTCTTTCAGCGGGAAACAACTGGAAAGACTTAGCACGGTTATTTTCAAGATTCCCTTTAGTAGTTTTATTCTTTTTGGGTTTGTTTTTGCCTTTTACCGGACAGTTGAAAAAAGGTTGGGAGTTTCGAATTTCCTTTTTGTTCATTATGTTTATGATTGGGACTGCTGGGTATTACCATTTTTGGTCAGTGTATGAAAACGTATCTCGGATGTTTACTTTATCCATTCCTGTTTTATTGTTACTTGTTAACGAAGACAAATCCGTTCGCAAAAAAGAATACATACTATTAACACTTTTTATTTTAGTTTTGTTTCTTGCGAAGGTTTTATTGATTTCAAAACAATTAGGATACCAAATTGGGTTTGTTGGATTCTAAAAATTAGAATCCTTCTGGATTTGAAAACTTTGTTTTGCTTCTGTATTGAGGGTTTGGATTTCTTCTTTTTTGAAGATCATTTCAAATCCATCATTCATCACAAAATGAATATAAGGTGTTTCGGCATTTTTAACCAACTCCTGCAATTGGCCTAATGACTGTATCTCTGTTCCGTTTACCGTTTTTAGAATCAATTGGTGAGCTGTATGGTAGGCTTTGTTTCCTGATAGCGGTAAAACTTGTGATAAAAATACAACTTTACCTTCATTCGCATTCCTTTTGATTCTATAAAAATCATTTAGATAAAGTAGTTCTTTATTCACACGGTTTCTCCATTGGTTCCCATGTTCAGATAAATACATCTCTGAAAGTTCTTGAAAAATCATCCCAGCTAACATTAAATATTTGGGAGTTTGCGATCTGGAGTTTCCATACGGAATTCGGATGGCAGATTCTGGTAATGGTTTTAGTTCCATTTCCAAAGAAACCGGTTTTTTATTTCGAAACACTTTCAGTTTGATTTTTTTCACTAGTGGAGAATCCGTTTCACTCGTATTATGAAACAAATATGATAAATTGAGTTTTCCAAACTTGGGATGGTCAAAATATCCTTTTGGATCAATTTTTGAATTCGAAACTTCGAGTAATACATCTTCTAATTGTAAAATCCCATCAGCCGAAGAACCGGGATAAATTTCTGCCACTAACACTCCTAAGTCGTCCTTTTTTAGTCCATAATAATTCCTTGTCGCTGTATCCGTTAATGGTTTGAACCGGAATCCTTTGAAGGGAAAAATTTTTCCTTCTATAAAATGTTTGATAGAAAAGGAAGGAATGACTCTACCAGTATTATTTTCCTTAAATTGGTATAAGATACCTTGTGGAATTCTCGATGTAGAATCTACGATCAGTTCTCCCACACCATCTAACTTTTCTTCTGATTGAATTTCGATAAAGGGAAGTTCTGCGTAACCACTGGAATATGCATCCATATCCAAACGAATCATTCTGATTTTTTTTTCTTCTAAGTTCCTTTGCTCCTTACTTTCCATCACAAGACCAGTTCCAGGTAAAAACAATTCATTTGGGAAAATTACCGCCTTTAGGTCTTTCGAAGCATTTGGGTCATTTAACTTTAAAATTGCGAGACCTAAGTCTGGATCCAAACGATCGAGTTCTGCAGTATATAGTTTTAAAACATCTGGTTTTTTGACTTCGATACTTGTATAAAAATAGATGGCTTGGGCAGGGACTAGAATTCGATTGTCTCCAATATAAATCCCTGTAGAATGACGAACTTCGGGATTTTTAAACCGCCAAGGTTGTTGGAAATTCGGATATTGGACTGTAGCTTTAATTTGTAAGATGGAAACATCGGTCATTCCCACGGGAACGGATTTTCCGAATAAAGTACCTGTAAAAATAAAAAGAAAAAGCCAAATAGATCGAATGGTTTGAATTGAATGAAACATTATTTTAATTTCCAGTTAGGTGGTAAGTTTTTTTAATTTCAAGGTCGGCACGTTCGGATTCTTCCTTATCTAAAATCATAGGCAATTGAATTCCATAAAATTGGATTTTGATTGTTTTTTCTTTTGAGGAACCAAGTAATTCTTTAAAATGGGCTAAACTCTGAACCTTCGTTCCGTTCAAGGATTCCACTACCATATTCAAATAAAAATCGGAATTAGAATTGTTGGGGTGAGGTAGTTTCCGATACAAAACTACATCCTCTGTCGCTCCATCAGAAAGTGTCGTGGCATCATAAAACCGATACACAAGAAGGCTTCCTCCTTGTGTTTGTCCATTTTTACTCCAAGTTTCTAGTAGATCTCTGTTGACAGTTTGGAATACAAGGCCACCAAACAATAGATAATCGTAATTAACTCCATATCTTGACCTTTGGTTATCCATTTGAGGCATTTTTTTAGCTGGGAATTTTACATTTATTTTCTTTTTGTTTCGAATGAGGTCGAACTGAATTTCTTCGCCAGCAAACTTATTGTCTACAAGTTCTAAAAAATCAATCGAACCTGTTTCTAGTAGATTTCCGTTACGACCAATTTTTTTTCCATCTATAGCAGTTAAGTAATCACCCGGTTTTAAAAACCCATCGGCAGAACCTGCCTTTAGGACTTTCGTGACAAAAACTCCTTCAACAGAGGGAGGGATTTCATAAAACTTTCTATGGGATTCGGAATAAGAAGGTTGGGTTTGAATTCCTAATTCCACATAACCGTGGTAAGTTCCATCTTCGATATCCTTTAAAAAATGTTGGATCACACCTGTGGGAATGATATAACCAATATTTTCGCCTTTGGTCGAGGCTTGGAAAGCAACACCCACAACCTTTCCATTTTGGAGTGCAGGGCCCCCAGAGTTTCCTGGATTGATGGCCGCATCCACTTGGACTACCAAATGGCTATCGATTTGGGAATGTGCATACGTTGATTGTTCAATCCGTGAAACAATTCCTCGGCTAACAGATATTTTGCTACCACCAATGGGATAACCGATGATATCAACCGGGCTTGCCAGTTCTGGAAGGTCGCCAAGTTCCAAAAAATTACTGTCTTTATAAAATTCGGGATCGGGAACTTCGAGAAGCGCCAAATCACAATCATGTGCAACGAACAAAACTTTTAATTCATACCATTCTGTTTGGTTGTTCCTCTGGGCCTCCATAAACTTTGCGTTAGAAACTACATGTGCGTTTGTAAGGATACGGTTTTTAGTGATTAAAAATCCTGAGCCAGTAGATGCAGAAATTCCGGAGGAGATCCAGGGAGAGAAGGGGTCTTTGGCTTGCGAAAATACTCGGATTTGGACTACAGATTTCTTGATTTCGTCGATGGATTGTCTGTTTTCTTCCGGGTAAATTGGATTCAGGAATAAACTTGTAAAAAATAAAATAGTACTCGCAAAGAGAGATGGGGCGTGGAGAATTTTTTTTTGTTTTTGCATGAGTTTGTTTGAATCCATCATATTCGGAGTTACCGCCTTTTTTTCACTGATTGCCGGTATTGTTTCATTTAGAAAGAATCCTCGGACAAGAATGAAAACAAGTTTTTCCATCCTCGCGGCTTTTTTCTGTATCGGGGATTTGACAATACTTTCTGATACTTTGTTCTTAGAAAATCAAATCTTAAACCAAGCGCATTCCATCTCCACCTATTTAGTTTTTTTATCCTTTGTTTTGTTATACTTTGGTTTGCAGTTCCCAACCTTCTTTCGTAATTTCCCGAGACTTGTTGTGATTTGTTCCTTTGTTCTGGGGATGGGGATTATGTTGTTATTTGTGGACTTGGGGTTACTCAATGAAGTTTTTCCACAAGCAAACCTAATTTTGTTAAAATATTATTATAACACCTATTTTGTATTAGCTGTAATCACATTTTCCTATTTGATCATCGCCAAACTTAGATTCAACTTCCCAGCCATTCAAAGATTTATGGAATTTATTTATTTGGCCACCTTCTCTACTTGTGTTTTCTTTATTATTCTTTGTTTTTTCCCCAATACCATTCCTCTCACAACAAAATATTTTTTACATTTTTTCCTATTTGTGAATCTACTTTTTCTTTCTTGTTTTATCGTTTTTTTATTTCATTATTCTTTTACAGAAGATTACCTAACACATCCATTTTCTTTTATCTTTGAAAGATCAAACAAAATCTTTGAAGACCAAATTCTCGCGACAAGAACTAATTCCAGACTGATCAAAGAAAATCTTTGGAGATTGTATGAAACAAGAAACTGGCGGAATATTATGGATAGTTTCTGGTTCCAGATCCTTGTGGATGAAACCTTAGACAACGCCTTAGAACATGGAGGTAAAAGAGAAGATGATATCATTACAGTTCATGTATTTGAATCGCGTAAGTACATTGATGTGTATGTGATTGATAGTGGAAAAGGTTTTAATCCAAGACTCATCCCTAACCCTATTGATTCCGATAGAAAGTTAGTCACAAGTGGACGTGGGATCCATATACTAAAAAAACTATTTGTGGTCCGTTGGAATTTCCTGGGGAATGAGGTGAGTATCCGTGTGGATAAAACAAAGAATTCTGATTGGAAATCTATAACCTAAAACAGAACTCTTTGTTTTTTAAGAAAAAGTAAATTTCTATTTAATGTCCTTCAAATTCACAAATAGAATATACATCAATTCCATAAGTATCTTTGATTCGTTTTGCTCCACCTAAATCTGGTAAGTCGATGATTGTGGCACATTCATGAATGACTCCCTTTAGGTTTTGAACCAGTTTGATCGAAGCCTCCAAAGTTCCTCCAGTAGCAATCAAATCGTCCATAATCAAAACACGTTCGCCGGGACTAATGGCATCTGTATGAATTTCGACATGATCCACACCGTATTCCAATGCATAAGACTCGGAAATAGTGGTGCCTGGTAGTTTTCCTTTTTTTCGAATAGGAACAAATCCCACTCCAAGTTGGAAGGCAAGGGCCGCTCCAGGGATAAAACCACGGGCATCAATGGCGGCAATTTTATTTAATTTAGCATTTTGGTATCGTTCTACAAACATTCCAATCGTGAGTTGGAATCCTTCTGGGTCAATGAGAAGGGAAGTAATATCGCGAAAAAGAATTCCTGGTTTCGGGTAATCGGGAATGGTTCGTATCTTAGATTTAACAATGGACATAATAGGATGAAACCAAGGAGGACTAGGGCTTTGCAATAAAAAAAGGCCGGCTGTTTAGCCGACCTTTCTACTTTGTTAGTCTTTTGTGAGAAGATTTTATCTCATTTGTTTGAGTGCTAAAATTCTTTCTTCTAAGGCAGGGTGGGTTGCAAATAAGGACATAAATCCTCCTTTGTTAGAAGAGATCTTAAAAGAAGCCAAAGCCTCTCCTCTCGGATCTTCTGGCATATCCACCATTTGACGGAGTGATTCCAAAGCAGAAATCATAGACTCTCTTCCCGCAAGTTTAGCACCACCTGCATCAGCTCGGAACTCACGTTTACGCGAGAAATAAGCCACTGCTATAGAACCAAGAATGGAGAAAGCGATGTCTAGAGCAATTGTAACAACAATTCTTACGATATGCGCCATTTCTTCTTTTACTGCGTTGGAAGCAATGTATGCGATGATTCGAGAGATGAACATAGCAAATGAGTTCACAACACCTTGGATGAGAGTGAGTGTTACCATGTCTCCATTGGCAACGTGTGACAACTCATGTGCAAGGACTCCATCCAACTCTTGTGCGTTCATACGATTCAGTAAACCAGTAGATACAGCAACAAGGGAATTGGATTTACTTGGTCCTGTAGCAAACGCATTCACTTCAGGGGATTCATAAATCCCAACTTCTGGCATAGGAAGGTGTGCTCGTTGCGCCAAAGATTGTACTCGGCGATATACATCCATTTCAGGTGCAGAAGCTTTTTTAGGATCGATGACTTTTACACCCATCGTCCACTTCGCCATCATCTTAGAAAGTAAAAGCGAAATGAAAGACCCCGCCATACCCCACATTAAACAGAATACAATGAGTCGTGTTAGATCCAAACCATAGGCACGGATGCTAAATCCCATCGAACCAAGCAATGTGGTTACGATAGAGATGGTAGTCATAATCAAAATATTGGTTAACAGGAAAAAACCGATTCGTTTGATCCAAGTCATAGGAAATTGTTCTCCTTAAGGTCCACATGGAACCTATTTGTTAGACTCAAACTGTAATTGTTTGAGTCGTAGATTACAAGCAAATTAATGCCCGAATTTGTCAGGATTTTCTTTTGAATGATTGAGAAGCTGTATCAATAAAAACAAAACAGCCAGAGAAATGTAAGCAATAGGGAAATCCAAACTTGCAAGTTCAGTGAATCGGTTCAGAATAGCGTTCCCCTGCAATTCATAAGCATGGATCCAACCCACCATGGAAAGTACGGCGGCAATGACTGCCCAAAACGCAGCTTTCAACCATTCTCTTTCTAAAATAAACACAACCATTGCCGACCACACCATCGAGGTGATAAGAAAACCTTGTGACAAGGCAAGAACTCCAGAAAGGGCGTAGGGAAGGAATGGCAAATGAGGGGGAAGGTCTGATAAAGAAAAATGGATCGATTGTTTGGCACCTAATTCTTGTAAAGTGGCCTGTAGTTTCCCATCCAAAAAAATAAATACATTTTGAATGATAAGCACTGCCCAACCAGCAAAGGCTGGCAAAAGACCAACAACAACCGCGGGGGAGTGGTGTTTGGGTATGGCTTGGAAGGCCTGACTTGTGATCACAATTCCAATCCAAAGTACAATGGCCATACCTGCTTCTACCGGGATCAATGCTTGGATGAGACCCATAAGTCCAAACAAACTGACGAGAGTCATAAAAATTCCGGAAAGCACCGAATAACTATGTTTAGCCCCAAGAGCCTTCCAACCTGGATGCCCAATATAAATTGTAGTTGGGAATGGAGATCCAAAGGCAGTTCCAACAAGGGTCCCGAGTCCATTCACAAGGAGCGAAGTTTTTGTATCAAAACTATCACCTGATGCTTCTGCTGATTCAATATTTTGTAAAGAACCTATGACGTTAAAAATTCCCATAGGAAGGATGATTGAAAAGTAGGCTTTGATATTGGCATAAGTTAGAGTTTCTATCAGGGGACTAATCGAAAGTTGTGGGAAATAAATTCCAAGAGTTTGTAATCCATTATCAATGGCTCCTGGTTTGTAAATGGGATCACCCCAAAATGATGATAGGTAGGATAACAAAATTCCGAGTATGACAGAAAGAAACCCCCCCGGAATTCCAAAAGGGAAACGAACCTTCCCAAAGTATTGTAAGAGAATAACACCTAATGGAATAAAGGCGACAATTGGCCTTTCAAAGGTCCTAAGTAAAAAATCCATCGAAATGAAGGTGATGGCAATCCCCGCCAAAGCAGAAAGTAAAGCCGCTCTGGGTGTGTATTTGCGAATTTTTGCAGCTACAAAAGAACCGATCACTTCGATACAACCGGAAACAAAAGATACAAGAAGGCCCGCTTTCCATGCAGCCACATAGTCACCTGTAGCCTGATAGGTGGGGAACATAACAAAAAAAACAAAAGCAAAAAGAGAAACTGTATTGATTCCGTAAGGGATTGCGGTAACGTCTGTTCGGTGAGTTTTTTGGCCTAGTTTCCAGGCTTGCCATGCATAAAAAACATTTCCTACGAGTAAAGAAACAGCTGCACCGGGAAGGACTACAGAAGTAACAAAGAGGAGTGGGAACCCACAAACGCCGATACAGAGTGCAGATAAAACTAAAAGTTGGATGAGGTTGTCCACCATGAGACCAAAAAAACCGTCGAGATCACCCCGAGTGATAGTAAAAAAATTCATTCGTTTCGTTTCCCTCCAAAATCAACTCGTATCACATTTCCATCCCCAGTAACTTCTGGTTTTGTGAGCTTAGGTTTAGGAGTATTTTCTTCAACATTCATTGTTGTTTCCACTTGCAAAAATCTGAGTTGGGTTGCCGAATTTTGAAACTTATCATAAATACGAAACACAGCATCCCAAGGAATCATAGTTGGTTCCCAAGCTGATCCAAATTGTAGTTCCGCAAATAAATAATCTGGTTTACTATCTAAAACTTTTACCGCTTTGTCACCAAACACAAGTACGATGCCCGATTCTTTTTCAGCATTGAGTAATCCACGTTTCCCAATTTCCAACTTTGGATGGGGCATAACATGAATGTAAAACACTCCGAACCGTTCCCAATAGAGATTGAACAAATCCCTTTTAAACTCACGTAATGTTGTGATTTCTTCCTGGGTGAGTTTTTCGCTCATAAATTCCTTTTACCATGTGATGTTTCCCACTCGATGTATTCGTCGTGGACTTTATATTCGGGAATGATATCTTTAAAGGCACCAAAAACCTCTCTATTTTTATTGGCTTTAGCAAGAGAGAACAACCTGTTGAGTTTATTTTGGAAGAGAAGTAGGTTGTAATTTTCCAAAGGTGCCGCGATTCGGATTTTTGGATGGTGTGTTTTTTTGATTCCTTCTTGGTTGAGAAGAAGTTCTTCATACAACTTTTCACCAGGACGAAGTCCAGAAAATTCAATGGCTATGTCTTTGTGAGGAGTGTATCCGGAAAGACGAATCATCTCTTCGGCTAAAGATAGAATTTTGACTGGTTCGCCCATATCCAAAAGGAAAATTTCTCCATGTTCACCCATACTTCCTGCCTGTAACACTAGTTGTGTGGCTTCTGGAATGGTCATAAAGTAACGAATGACTTCTGGATGGGTGACAGTGACAGGTCCACCTCTTTTGATTTGTTCACGGAAACGTGGGATCACACTTCCATTGGATCCAAGAACGTTACCAAATCGTACGGTAATGAATTTAGTTCTTGAATTTTGAGAGATATGTTGCAGATAAATTTCTGCAGCACGTTTGGAAGCACCCATTACGTTCACTGGATTTACAGCTTTATCCGTGGAAATCAAAACAAAACGTTCCACTCCAATCAACCGGCAAACATCTGCTACATTCTTTGTGCCCATCACATTATTGAGTACAGCTTCGGAAGGATTGATTTCCATCATCGGAACATGTTTGTATGCTGCGGAATGGAATACGACAGAAGGGCGGTGTTCTTCAAAAATTGCCGAAATACGGGACAAGTTTTTAACGTCAGCAATGACGGGCCGAATGTCTATGTTTAAGTCGGAGAAATTTTTTCTTAGTTCGTAATCGATTTCGTATAACGGAGTTTCTGCGGCATCTAAAATCACAAGAACACTGGGTTTAAAAAGTGCTACCTGTCTACAAATTTCGGAACCGATCGAACCACCGGCCCCTGTAACAAGGATTACTTTTTTTTCCAAATAGGAACGAATGGATTCAATTTCTAAATCCACAGTGGGTCTTCCCAAAAGGTCTTCCACCTGAACTTCCCTGAGTTGTGTGATATTCGGTTTGCCAGATAAATATTCACCAAAAGTAGGAAGGATTTTAAAATCCACTCCTGCACCTTCACACTCTTTCATGAGTTTACTGACAACTCGCCCATCTGGTTGGGGAACTGTCATAATTACTTTTTTCACGCCGAAACGAGTTAAAATTTTACCAATTTCGTCTGTGGAACCGAGGATGGGAATTCCTTGGATGTATCCACCTTTTTTGGAAATGTTATCATCCAAAAATCCGATTGGCGAATAATCCATGTCCACATTTCGCCTAATCTCCGTTAAGAATGAACTCCCTAGTTTACCTGCACCTACAAGTAGAATCGGAATCCCACCTTTGGATTTGTCGGAACTAAAAATTTGTTCTCTTAACATCCTCCAACTCAAACTTCGCAAACATAAAAACCCAAGTAAGATGAGAGTGTCAAGAATCGGAACCATTCGAGAGAGTTGGTAAAACCGGTTATAAAAAAGAAGCGCCAGAGTCGAAACTAAAGAGGAAAGAACTGTGGCTTTGATGATAGAGAGTAGGTCATGTAAGGATGCGTAAGACCAAAGGGATCTGTAAATCCCTGAGAATAGAAATACCACACTTCGCGAAACTACGACGATAGTGGCGCAGACCCAAAAGTCAGGATAACTATCTAAAAATCGTACATTCTCGAATCGCACAAGATGTGCGAGAAAATAGGACAAAAACATAAAGAGTATGTCGACTGGTAAAACCCAGTATCGTCTAGGTATCGATTTCATATCTGATAAATAAAGGTATTAGGAACAAAATTCCTTGTAAATACAGAATCTTTTCCGAAGAATAGAAAAGAGGAAAAACCTGTTTGAAATCACTTCTTTTCCGCTTAGCGGGAACATTTTCTGCGGAAATCGGCTCAGAACTCTATCTAAAATTGAAGGAGGAAACTCTTTCCCCCTCTCTGTTTTGCCTGGATTTTTTGGAAGTGGAAGAAGTCACAGAAGTTGGTTGGGAGTTCTTAAGAAAGATCACCGAACGTTGTAAAGAAACAGGCTCAAAAGTGGCTGGATTTGGTTGGAAAGACCAGGCTGCCCAAAATCTGCCATTTGGTTTTCAATTTTTCTCAAGTGAGTCTGATTGTATCCATCATTTAGAATCACAAATTGTCAGTGACATTCCTGCCAACGAATTTGCTCCCAAATCAGAAGAAAAAACGGTTCATTGCCCAGAATGCCAATCTTTACTTCGGTGGAAATTGGCCGGGGATTATCTTTGCCCTCAATGTAAGACCAAATTTTTTGTGAACAAAAAGGGTTGGGTGTCCACTTACGAACGTTTGTTGTGATTCAAATATTTGGTCGCAGTGGCTTCCCAAGGTTTATCGGGCCAAGGGTGTCTAGGATATCTCCCTTTTAATTCTTTTTTGACTTCATGATAACCGTGATTCCAAAAACTTTCTAAATCTTTTGTGATTTGTACAGGCCTACGCGCTGGTGAAAGCAAATGGATGAGGATACTCACCTTACCATCGGCGAGTTTTGGTAAAGATTTCAGACCAAATAACTCTTGTAATTTGACATGTAACTCAGGTTCATTTCCCTCATAGTTCAAAGAAATATGAGAACCTGAAGGAACTTGGATGGATTTAGGCGCCTCGGAATCGATTGTATTTTTTTTATCATATCCTACATAGGCTTTGAATGCTTCCAAATAGGGAAGTTTCTCGAGGGAAATTTTACCAGAATCAAAATCGATAAAAGGAAAAAGCCAATCTTTGGAGGTTTGTTTTAAATGATTCATATCGGTATTGGTATCTAAAATACCGTTTCGTTCTAAAAATTGAACTCGGTGATAAAAGTTTTTTAATTCTGGGTCTTTTTTCCATTCTTCTTCCAGGGAAGTTTTTGTTATATATTCGGCAAGCGCCAAACTGAGTACAGTTGGGTTGGGAGATTTTGTTTCTTTAGAATCTAAAACCAATTCACCAAGTGATCTTTCTTCTTTCACAACAAGAAAGGATTCGCCTCTTTGATTGGTTCTTGTTTCGGAAACTACTTTGGTTTGGATTTGGTCTTGGAAAAATTTCTCAATTTGTTTTTCTTCGATTGGTAGAAAATTCGTAATCAAAAGATCCGAACCAAAAGAAAAAGTGTCCAACACTAAAATGAATTCTGGAATTTGAAGGGATGTTGTATTTAGGATTCCTTGTTTTCCATTCGAAAGTTTAAAGTCTTTTCCATTTAAAATTTTGGCTTTGGCAATCCGGTCCGGGAACCCAGAACTGAGATAAAACAACCGATCCCTATCTGGGACAGTGGTTGAAAAATCCGATTTTTCCCTGTAAATTCGTAAAATTTGGTCATATACCGAGCGTAATTCGTACGGAAAATTTTTTGGTTGGGTTTCTTCCGGAAAAAGTTTGCTTTCTGTTCCTGAACTTTCTTTCCCAACTAACGCGACTATATCGGCAATTAGACTTTCTTTGTCTTTTGGCAGAATTGCTAAAATTTTTCCCAGCCGAATGGGAAGAGGGTAACGCAAACATTCCTTTCCTATGTTTGTCAGGTTGGAATTTTGATCCAAACATCCTAAAAGTTGCAACCGGTTGGTACTTCTAATCACCGAACCTTTATTTGGTGGATCTAAAAAAGGTAACTGATCAACCTCTTCCCCCCAGGACTTAACTTCTAGAACCAATCGGTCAATATCACCTTCTAAAATTTCTGGTTTGGTTCTGTCTAAAAAAGAACTTTCTTCCTCTTTGGACCAAAGTCTGTAAACAAATCCTTTGCCTTCGCGTGCGGCTCGACCTGCACGTTGTTTGGCGCTACTCATACTAATCCTATCTTTGATTAGGTGAGAAACCCCCGATTCCGAATCAAAAACCGCATGTTTGTGATATCCTGTATCAAAAACGACTCTGACTCCAGGAATGGTGACAGATGATTCTGCGATATTTGTGGATAGAATGATCTTTTTTTTGTTATGTGGATGTGGTAAAAAAATTTGTTCCTGTTGGTGCAGATCCAAATCGCCGTACAAACTAAGCACAGCAGCATTTGATTGGATGGCATGGATGGATTCCAATCCATATTTTAAATCTTGGATTTCTTTTTTCCCAGATAAAAATACCAAAATATCACCTTCTGTTTGTTCTACGGCTTTGGGAATCAGATCGAGAAGTCTCTCTTTTTGTTTTTTGGAAGAATCTCCCATATGAAAAATTTCTAAGGGATGAGTGCTTGCACTGACTTGGATGGGTTTTGACAGGATGCCAATGGATTCAAAATTTTGTCCTTCTAAAGTGGCACTCATGATGAGAAGTTTTAAATCGTTTCGAAAAACTTCTTGGGTGCGACGTGCGAGAGCAAAACATAGATCAGAATCCAGTTTTCTTTCATGAAATTCATCAAAAACAATCAGTCCATACTCTTTGAGTTCTGGATCTGCTAACAAAATCTTTGTTAAAATTCCATCGGTCACAAACTCGATTTTTGTATCTTTGCTGATTTTAGTATCAAATCGAACCCGGTAACCAATACTGCCTCCCACTTCTTCGTTTAAAGATTGGCTGATTCGTTTGGCGGCATTTTTTGCTGCAATTCGTCTTGGTTCTAATATACAGATTTTTTTCCCTGAAGCGACACCAGCCTTTAGAAGTTCTGTGGGGAGAGCTGTTGTTTTTCCGGTCCCTGGTGGGGCATCCAAAATCGTCACAGGATTTTTTTGAATGGAATCAACAATGGATTGTAAGGCGGTGAGTACGGGAAATGGATCCAAGGATTTTGACACTTTTCTTCTTAAAGAAGAGGGTTGGATCTCTTAAAAAAAAATCAAACAAATTGTAGTTTATTTTCGGAAATCGCAAGAATCGGGTTTTCAGCCCTGGTGAAATCGATTAGGATCTATTTTGTGGATGAAAATCATAAACATTACGAAATCATAAAAAATTCCATCGAATATGTTTTGGAACATTTTGAAGACCAACCTAGTTTGGATTCTCTAGCAGAACGAGTTTCGCTTAGCCCTTTTCATTTCCAAAAGGTATTTCGAACTTGGGCCGGAGTTTCACCAAAAGAATTTTTACAGTTCGTCACAGTTACTCACGCCAAACGATTGTTAAAAGAATCGTCAGTTTTAGACACAACTTATTCTCTTGGACTTTCGGGAACGGGCCGACTTCATGATTTATTTGTCAAATTAGAAGCCATGACTCCAGGTGAATACAAACGAGGAGGGGAAGGACTAGTTTTGCAATACGAAGTATTTCCTTCTCTTTTTGGTGATATCCTTCTTGTTTCCTCAGAACGTGGGATCCAATCCCTTCAGTTTATCGATTCAGGAGAAAAAGGAATTTTAGAAACCAAAAAAGAATTCCCAAGTGCTGTTTGGAAGGAAGGTGGAAATGATGAACACCAAAAACTAAAGGACTACTTCCAAAAATTAACCATTCCCGAAACTCCCATTCCCTTATATGTATATGGAACTGAATTCCAACTCAAAGTATGGAGATCCTTATTAAAAATCCCTTTAGGTACACTTTGTACCTATGGAGACATTGCGACTTCGATTGGACAAACATCAGCACAAAGAGCAGTAGGGACAGCAATTGGTAAAAATCCAATCGCTTACCTCATCCCTTGTCACCGTGTGATCCAAACCTCAGGTTTATTTGGTGGATACAGATGGGATCCGGACCGGAAACGAATGATCATTGCTTGGGAACAGGCTAAAGTGGTTGCACCAAACAATGATTTATTGAATGTAACTAAGTGATTTTTTCTAAATTATCCTAGATGCCTTGTATGAGAAATTAAAAAGAAACCTACAAGTAAAAATGATTGAGCGATTAGATAGGTAACCCATGGAACTTGGAATTCCCATTTAGGGTGTCTGGTTCCATTGATAGTTGTTTCTCCCATCACGGCATCAGAAAGTAAGAAAAATCCTGCTCCAATGGCCAAATAAATCCAAACTCCACCAAACGAAAAATAGGCGTTGATACAAAGAGAAACAAAAAAACAAAGAACAAGTCCATAAATAAAGGCCGAAGCTATCACCCATTTTGACCGATTGGGGTTATAAACTCTAAAATAGAAGATAATGGCTGGAAGGACGAGTAATGCTCCTGTAATCGCGTAAGGCAAAATTCCCGTGTAGATTTCATTCCAACTGGTCAAACGCCAAAACGATAACAAAAAGAAAACTTGTGCAATGGCAAAACTAAAGATTCCCCCGAGAACTGGGTCTTCCATTTGTTTTTTAGCAATAGGGAATTGGAGATTAAACCAATCTCCTAAAAAAGAAAATCCAATGGCATACAAAGGATAAGAAAATCTGGCATGTCCCAATTGAAATAACAACCACGCAAAAAGTAAAATTTGAAAGGAAAAACCCAGATAAATCCCACGCGAGTGTTCGAGTCGTTTGAGAGGATTTGATTCTCCCTGTAATGTATACCAGTGGATACAAAAAGCCGAGATGATGGCGGAAGGAATGGTTGTGAGAATTAAGTAATATACCATAGTTGATTTTAACATGGTTCGAATCAAAACGCAATCCAGAACTTCGGTAAAAGAATCGAAATCAATTTTCGTCTTTATCCTTCTTTTCTGTATTCATTGTATGTATCTGAAACAAAAATATAAAAAAGAACCAGTATTAACACCCGCACCTACATATCTCTCTGATAAAGAAAGTTATTTGGTTTTAAGATTGGTTCATGGTAAGGATCAAACCATTGGGCTTGTGGAGGAAATTCCTGTCACTTTGACTTTTGAAAACTTGTCTGACAGCACCAAACAATCATTAAGAATTCATCCCCTCCCGCTTGCAGAATCAAAAGAACCTTTCTTTTTACCTCTTTCTACAAAAACAAAATACCTAGAAGAAACCTTACTGGTTGGATGTTTGTATTTTTTTCCCATCCCTCATTTTTTTAGAGGGAATCTAAAATTAGAAATTCACCATATGCAAGGGATCACCGATCGTGAGTTTGTTTTTCAAAAAATAGTTCCTTATGATTGGCAAGGGAACCTCACCAAATACTGGGAATACGACCTAGACCATAGCGAATTCACTGACAAAACTATACCTTCCCTCCCAACTTACAGGCATTTGGAGTGCGAAGATGACATTCGTCATCGCAAGGAAATCCCTAAAAATGGTGTGGTGAGCCCTCCCGAAGAGGATTAAATCACTCACTTAAAACTCGTGTTAGGTAAAAATTTCGAACTGTGGTTCCAGATTTTAAAAAAAAATTTCGTCGAACCGGAATTAACGTTCTAAAACGCCGATAAAAACGTTTCTAGCGGTTTTTCTCAGATCAGAGAACCGCTGTACGATTGAAAAAAATCAGAGTCGTTCCACGATGGGTCAAAAATTATGCGTTCTTTACCCATGAATCAAAAACTGAATTTTCTAATATTATTAACACTTTTATCTTTAACAATCATTGGTTGCCCTGGCGGTGGTGGAGGGGGCGGGGGAGCTGCATTTGCTTTGTTAGGTATGGGCGGTGGTGGCGGAGGTGACGTCCCAGCTCCCAAATTAGAAATCGTCTACAATGGCATTAGCAGAGAAAGCGGTGCCACGCTTGATTTAGGATCTGAACCCATTAACACACCAGATGGTAAAACAGGAACGATAACCATCAAAAATACTGGAACTGCTTCGATTACATTACCAGGATCTCCTAATATTGTAGCCCTTTCCGGAACGGATGCTTCACAATTTACAGTGACCCAACCAAGCACCTCGACATTAGCGGCGGGAGCGTCGGTTACATTTACATTAAATTTCAAACCGACTACCACTGGATTAAAAACTGCTACAATTAAAATTCAATCGAGTGATGCTGCTGTTGGTTCTTTCCAAATGAATTTAACAGGAACAGGTGGAGCAGGTGCTTTTCGTCTAGATGTCTCCGTTTCTGCGACTCAAATATCGTCTAATGGAAGTTACGCTATGGGTTCAGTTGAAGAACAATCCGTGGGAACTCCTGTTACGTTTACTGTCCGAAATACCGGAAGTTTTGTAGTAAACTTTGATTCACCAGCAGTTACATCTTCAAACGCAAGATTTGTTCTAAGCCAAGCAAGTTTTACTGGGACACTTGCCATTGGACAGAGTAAAACGTTTACCATTGGATTCTCTCCCTTGGTCGCGGGAGCTGAGGAGTCAAATATTGCGATTCTCTACGATGGTTCGGCAAGTTTCTTATATAAGGTCACTGCGACTGCAACAGTGAAACCTGTGCCTACAATTGCAATATCTCATAACTCTAGCAGTTTTACAACTGGCGGTTCTATTCCCAATTTTGGCGTAGTCTGGCCTCCTGAAGTTGCCGGAGCAAAAACGGTTACTATAACTAATAGTGGAACTGCCACTATGACAGGGATTTCCATCTCTAAATTAGGAACAGATCCTGGTCAATTTTCAGTCAGTGCTTTTTCCGCAGGAACTAGTCTAGCACCAGGAGCCTCAGGAACTTTTACCATTCAATTTGTACCAACTCTACATGGTGAAAAAAACGCAATTGTAAGAGTACAAACTGCAAATGGAAGTAATGGAAGTGCTTCTTCTTCCGATTTGGCTGTTGTGGGAACAGGAAGAACCGGGGTAGATGTTTTAGTCACCTGGTCTGCAACGAATGAAAAAGCAGTCAATGATACTGATGGTGGCTATAATGTATGTTACAGCAAAACCTCAAACTTTACTGCCGTACCCATTGCAAATTCTATTTTTTGTGCCGCTGTGCCAAATGCGGGAGGAAATACTCCGACCTCTAAAACGATTTCTGTTCCATCCTATGGAACATGGTATTTCAAAGTGTATTCATATGGTAAATATAACACAACTGGTGGATTACCTTCAACGCAAGTGTCCGTAGTAGTTCCACAATCTTAATAAGGTATATGATGATGAAAAATAACAAACATTTGATTCCAAAATGTGTATCTCTTGTAGTGGCGGTTTTCGCGATTACAAATATTCTTGTTTCCGAGCCTATCTGGGAACCATACCGGAAAAGTTTAGAAGCGACAGTCGATTCTTCAAATTTGAGCAATCAAAAAAAACCTTTATTTGTTCCTAATGAAATTGTAATTAAATTCAAAAAACAGATTCCGAATTCGGAACTATCCACACAAACCTCTCGTTTGGGTTTCAGACCAGGAATCAAGAATGAAAGGGGACATTTTGTCACAGGTAAAATTATGGATGGCGAGTCCGTTGAAACTGCTGTGGCTCGTGCGAAAAATGATCCAAATGTAGAATATGCTGAGCCAAAATATCTTTATTATAAATATGCCAGCGCACCAAACGATCCAGGATTTGGGAATTTATGGGCCTTAAACAATAATGCGCAAGCGATTCCGTCTCCAAGTTACTCTCCAAGTCAAGGAACCAGTGGTAAAGATATGAATGTGTTAGGTGCTTGGGATGTAACTACCTCTTGTTCCAATACGATCATTGCTGTTCTTGATACAGGTGTGACTTACACCCACGAAGACCTTGTAGGAAATATGTGGAATGGAGCAAGCTGTGTTGACCATGATAACAATGCAATAGGTGGTGGTTGTCCTAATCATGGATGGGACTATGCAGGTTCCGATAATGATCCAAAAGATGAAGATGGTCATGGCACCCACGTTTCTGCAACTATTGGAGCAGTTGGAAATAACAACAAAGGAATTTCAGGAGTCTGCCAAAGTGCTAAGATAATGGCGGTTCGAGTGTTAGGTCTCCAAGGCGGAACTAACGATGCTATTGCACAAGGCATTCGATTTGCTGTTAATAATGGAGCTAAAGTCATTAATATGAGTTTAGGTGGCCCTGCCTTTTCACAAACCATGTTAGATGCCATCGAATACGCTCGTATCAATGATGTATTGATCGTTGCTGCGGCAGGAAATTCAAATTTAAATCTAAATATACTCAATAATGATTCTTACCCTTGCGAATACGATAAGGATAATATACTTTGTATTGCAGCGGTTGATCAAAACTTTAATAGAGCCACTTTCTCTAATTACAATTCCCATAATACTGCTGCAAGTCGTACGGTAGATTTTGGTGCTCCAGGAACAAACATTTACAGCGGGTATGGTAATGAAGTTTCGTACAATGAAAATTCAACTAGTTATGCTGGCTGGCAGATTTCAACAACCACGGGAAGTGCATGGCTTAATACAAGTTGCTTAACCTCTAATTATAAAATGCTTACAAATCCAAACTGTACTTTGCCGAATTATTTATTTAATAATTCGGCTGTATCTGTTTCGAATCTTAGCGCTAACACAAATAGTATAGTATATAGGAATTTTACAATCCCGAGTGGGTCAACAAGAGTTACTCTTTCGCATTATGTTGTGAATTATGGAAATCGCTGGACAAGCAGCATTTGTTACGACTTTATGCAAGTTCGATATTCTTCAAATACTGGTGTTCCCACAACTACATTGCAGTTATATGATAGCAATTATGGCGCAATGAAAACTGATCTATGTAACGATGGGCAATATATTTTTGAGAGCCACCCTGATGATACATTAATTCTAACGAACTGTATTGGCGGCGGTACAAACTGCACTGTAGGATACCGAATGTCAACGGATGGTTCTGGTAATTACCCTGGTGGATTTGTTACTGACGTTTATCTTTCCGCTTGGGCACCTTCAAACACTGCTTATTCAAATCTTAACGGAACATCTATGGCTGCGCCAAATGTCTCTGGAGTGGCAGCACTGATCAGATCTTATAATGGTACAACTTTTACTTACCAAGATGTGATCACAAAGCTTATTGAAGGTGGAGTGGCAGCAACAGATATTAGTACAATCACAAGATATGGAAAAACCATCAATGCTAATGCTTCTATCAAACATCTCAAACAAGTCACTGGAGTTACCGCTGCTTTACAATAAAACTGTTGTTTGCAGCATCCTGGTCGCAGCCTTAACCACAGGCTGCACCTTATTTGGCGAACCAAAACAAAACCAACCAATGAGACCTATTCAGCAAGATAAACCGATGTTTAAAGAAGGCGAATATCTCTTTACAACGGAAGAGGGGGTTACAACGGATGAACTGCGGACTCTATTTGATGAATTTGGAATCATCAAATTGGATTCAATGATTGTTCGAGACAGAAGTTATCATTTGATTCTCAACAATGATCCAGGACTTTCAATCATTGAAAAAAAGGCAAAAAAGTTTGGCAAAATTCGATACATTGAAAGAAACCAAATCATGCATAAATACAACTCAAATCGATAAGTATTTATCGATCATAAATCAGGTAAAAAAACCGAAACTAAAACCTACTCTCATCTGTCTAACGGACAGTGCGTCCCCTTGTAGTTTCTATAATCTTTCCTGTTCTTTTTTTATCTCAATGTTCCAAAACCAGCTCTTCTTACGAAGCTTGCGAGAGAGCCGATTTAGATTATCTGGCTTGTTCTCTTGTGGTGTACCAGTCGTATACTTATTGCGCAGAGTCTGCCTCTGGTGTCTCGGGTTCTTCCGACACAAAAGCAGCAGCCAAATTCCAATGTGACGCCGAACGACTGGTAGGTTCTTATTTATGCGAAGACATCAAGAAAAAAACCTGCGGAACTAAATGAACTTACATATGGCACAAGGTAGCAACTTTAAATTTCGTAGTTCCATAAACCATCATTGTAGTGAAAATCATACCTCATGCGTGTCGAAACTTTCAGATATTGCGTTAGGGTTTCCCCTGATTTTTATTGCATGATAGCAACTTATATTGCCGGACTTGATAGCCAATGTGCTTCTGACGTAAACAAACCTTCTTCTAGCAGTACAAGCACCTACAAAGCACTAGTTGCCGATGGAACCAATCGTATTACTTGTGCATCAGCCAATTGTACCAACAACATTTGGAAACTGGTTTGTGTGGAACAATAAAGATTATTAGAACTTTAAATAGTAAGTTTGGTCTGGAACGTTTCAAAAGAACATACTTACGATGGAATTCTGTGATTCCATTTCGAAAAAAATGTGTAACCCATGTGAGTGATCTAAAGTGTTACCGATGTGCCTTTCTATACAATAAAGCCCCGCTTCTAATGTGACATAAGATCAATTATGGGAAGTAACATATTGCTTCATAATTCATAGTATTCCAAATCAAAATAATTTACCAAGAAACAGCCGCCGGATGGATGCGCCTCGCAAATTGGATCTATGATCGATCATCTTTGCCGAAAAGCGATCCCGCTCTACGCTCCAATCTTTCGCGATGCGAAAGGATTTCCGCTACGATCGGTGGCAAAATGGTATCGGATGATACGCATCTTTTAAATCATTTTATCATCCGATACTTTATCTTTGAAGGGAACTTTCGCCCATTTCCAATGAATTCATCAATAGAAAATGGATTCAATTTCCCTTACCAGTTTTTACAACCTAACAATTAAATACAAGTGATGGTAGATGTACCGATTTGGCAGTTTACCGATTGTTTTTCAATGCTAAAAGAAAATGAAGAAGAACAAATAGATATGCTATTATTACTAGTGTATGCCCTGACAGAATACTGTGTATTTGAGGGAAACCCAGGTAGATAAGTGTTTCGAAGCCCAGTACTACTGAATTGGGTAGTGGATGCTGCCGTTCCTTCACAATTAGCAGCAGTATATACTGCGACTGTATAATTCGTTGCATTACTCAGTGCTCCTGTTGAAGCAGCAATGTTAATATTACCTTTCACAGTAGAATTTACTAGCAGATAAGAACAAACAACATCTTCAGCGCATGCAGTTTCTTTTTTTCTCACAATTTAGAAACAAAACTAACGCACCTACGACAAACAAAACTTTAATTATTTTCATATAACCCTTAAACTATTTAAATTTGATTGCTTCAAAATCTACACGCAGTCTAACTCGGCAAAGATATAATCAGCAAACTTTGATTATCTTAATATTATGATATTTGTATAGCCAATGAAATTAAAAATTTAGCTTCACAAATATTGTGCACTTTTTAAATGTTTTTTATAAAAAATAAATGAAGATGCAATAATTGAAATGTAGCGCTTGTTATTACTTTATAAATTTATAATATTTTTTCCTGCTGTTTGCAATAAAAATGGTAATTACTCATTCTGCTTGTGACCAACAATCGGCTGTTACCTTCTCGGCTTGGGTTTATACTATCCCAGATTTAGTTGGGGCTTGGCTTATCTGCCAATGAGTTACTTTGGTTCGGTGGTCTTCAAAAAGAAAGTTTAGAATTTACAAGTGGATTGAGAGAAGAATCCAGGTGCAAAACACGAACAAATGGGAAGAAAAAATGCGGGATCCGGAGACTGGGTTGAAAGATTGGGAAAATTCTGTTAGGTGTGGTTTTGGGAAAGAAAGCCCACAAGGCCCACCTCCACCACCCAATCAGGGCGGGGGCTCATTCGGGGGCAATGCGACATAGTTAAATTATGCTTATTTCTTTCCGCTATCGGCAACTCGCTTTTGGATCACTTCGTTTAGCACTTCGACAAGTTCTTGGAATTCGTCACCTTTCCGAATGCGAATGGTTTCAATGGGTTCGCCAGATGCCATCCTTTGTAAGGAACGTTTGATACTGAAAACAGGGCCTGCCATTTTATGAGATTTAAAAACAGAAAACACTGTTATCAAAAGTAAATACAATACGGAAAGTGTGACCACTGCATCAAATTGAATGGTATACATATTCAATTGGTGGTCATAGTTAGGAAGGTAAATTTCGCGAGGTACAAATTTCTCTTTTGCTTCGCCAGGTGCTGCATCTTCATTTTCCACTTTCCAAAACACAGTTTGTGCATCTTGGCGGAGTCGAAATACAGCGCCACCATCGTATTTAGATTGGTTCAACCAATAAAGAAAACCTAAAGTCACTAGAACTCCAGAGATAAACAAAAGAGAATAATGGGCTAAAAATTTTAACTGGAATTCTTTATCGATGAGATAGTGAAATCGGAAGGTCTTTTTATGATTTTGCGGCATAGTATCCTTTAAGGTACCCAAAGGCGGGCTTCGGGTAGAGCCTCTCAGAAAAAGACAAAATTGTCAAAAACTTATAAAAATTAACGGATTTTTTCTGTTTCTAATATCTTTTGGATCGGGATTTCGATAAGCCCTTCCAATCCTTGGAAGTGGAGATGTGTCTCTGATTGTCCAAGGATCACTCCTCGGTATTCGGTTCCATCTTCCAATCGTACAAGTTCTAATCTTGCATGTTCTTCGTACAATTTGGACTCACGAGCAAGAACAGTTTGTGTTTGAAAGGCTTTGAGTTCCTTTTCCTCTTTCAAATTTACCGGTGAGGCAGTGGCTGCCACCGGCTCCCCTAGTTTGACAACCGTTTGTTGTTTTGCAGATAGGACTAAGTCTCCTACGGCAACCGAACCTTCTCGCACAGCAACCACCTCAGTGGTGCCATCAAATTGAACACTAAAGACTGTTCCTCTAACTTGCGTAAGATGTTCGCCAGCTTGGACAACAAATTGGCTGTCCTTCGATAGTTTCGAAACAGAGGCAAATAACTTCCCCTTTTTAACCGAAAACTTTTGTGATTGGGCTTCATTTGTTTTTTCGATTAAGTCCATAACCACTTCTGAATTCGGTGTGATTCGCATCCAGGATCCTGTTTCAAAATCCAAATCAATCTGTGCAGATCCTTCGGTGATGACAACATCACCCGAGGCCAATTGATAACTTTTGACGAGTGGAACTGGATGGGAACTTCCTTGGGGAAGGACAGAAACCTTCCCTTTAACCGACGAAACGATAACTTTTAAAGGAGAGCTAATTTCCTTCGAAGATTTAGCGGCAGATACAATTGCTAGATCGGATCCATTTGTTTGTGAGGAATTTGGATTTAGTAAAAAAACAAAAAATAGTGTAGCCGCAAGCGAGAGAACCGATCCCCCCACAATAGCAAGGCCCAAAGGTTTACGGAAAAAAGAAACTACATTGGAATTGGAAACTGACTTAGGATTGTATTCGAATTGGATATTTCGTTTGGAGACAACTTCCCAAGAGGGAAATTCTCTGGACTCAGTCACCTTGGATGGTTTCCGTAAGAGTTCTTCCCATTTAGCGATTGTATGTTGCTTATCAAATTCGTTCATAGATTTAATCCGGTACCAGATTCTCTCTCTTAGCAATGGCTAACACCTTCTCGGTGGCCCTAATGACCAAACGAGATGCCGTAGAAACCGAAACACCCAGAACTTCAGCGATTTGCACCAGCTGAAATCCTTCCACATTTTTCAGTAACAAAGCAGAACGTTCCTCTTCCGACAACTCCACCAGAAAAGAATAGAGCCTGTCTTCTAAGTCCTGATATTCTGCTTTAGTTTCCAATTTGGGATTGTGACTATGAAATTCGATTTCATCAGAAACAATCTCTCTTGTGGTAGAAAACTTTTTAGCATAATTAATCGACAAATTGCGAGCAATCGTATATAAAACCATGACGGACTTCTCTTCCGAGAGACCGGCATTGCCGTAGTGCTTATGGAAACTTAAGAAGCTGTCTTGCATCAAATCCATCGCCGTGTCCGCATTTTGAGTGTACTTGTAGAGGAAGTCATAAATACGTTTATGACTTCTTTCATAAATTTGACTCATAGAGACAGCTTTGTCTGACACAATCTTGTATGTGTTGGTAAAACCGAGTCTCTGACAAGTAAAATCCCGTTCTTCTCTATAAAAGTAAACAACCGGGATAGGTCAGATTCTCATGGAAACCAAGATTATTTTTCTCTTAAAAGGGCATCATTCGCGGCATTTTTATAAGCCCCAATCATGGTAGGGTAATTAAAAATGTGTTCGGTAAAGTACTCAATGGGTGCCTTGAGATTTACCACACATTGTCCAAGGGCAATGAGTTCCGTTGCCTTGTCAGAAATGATATGAACTCCCAAAACACGTCTGGATTGTTTATCAAAAAGGATTTTTAAAAGACCTACTTGGTCCCCGCTGATTTGAGCCCGAGTGATGGTATCAAACTTTGCCATACCCACTCCATAAGAAACCCCTCGAGCTTTGAGTGCTTCTTCTGTTGGTCCTATGGTTGCGATTTCCGGTAATGTATAAATTCCAATTGGAAATTCTTCAGCATCAACTGGAACAGAAGGATGACCAAACATATGCTTTGCGACATAGGCACCTTGGTACATAGACACGGACGCCAAACTAGGAAATCCAATCACGTCACCACAAGCATAAATATTGGAAACATTGGTTTGGTAGTTTTCGTTCACTAAGATTTGTTTTCTATCATTGGGAATGATCCCAACAGATTCTAAGCCTAAATTGTCAACATTCCCCAATCGACCCCGAGAGATTAGAACTTGGTGGACACGTACCACCTCACCTTTGTTAGTTGTGAGTTCATACCCATCTTCATTGGGAAGTTTTTTATAATTTGTAATCGAAGAATCAACATGGATGGATATCCCTGATTGTTGCATGATCCGAGTCATTTCATTGGATACGTCTTCATCCAAAAATCCAAGAATCCGGCTCTGAGAATCAAAGAGATGAACTTGCACTCCAATATGAGAAAAAATAGTAGCATACTCAGAACCAATGATCCCTGCTCCCACAACAGCGAGAGAGGTAGGCATCTTTTTCATGGTAAAGAGCCCATCACTATCATAAACTAGTCCATCTTCAAAAGGAATGTTTTCGTTTGCGGGTCGACGAGGGCTACTTCCTGTGGCGATTAAGATATTTTCTGTTTCGTAGACTTTTTTTCTTCCCGCAGAATCTGTGACTTCTACGTGGTGAGGATCAATGATTTGTCCCCAACCCGTGAGTGTGGTGACTCTATTTTCAATCATCTGTTCACGAGTGACATCTTCTTCTTTTTCAATCACAGTGTCTGCGCGAAACATAAGCTCTTGCAAGGTGAGTGTTGCCGTTTGTGGAGATTGGAGTCCATGCAGTTTGGACAATTTTAAATTCCGATAAAACCGGCTCGTTTCCTGTAAGGATTTGGAAGGGATGGTCCCATAGTGGACACAACCACCACCCAAGTATGGGTCTTTTTCAATGATGGCTGCTTTTTTTCCCATTTTGCTTGCTTGGATAGCAGCTTTTTGTGCGGCAGGACCGCCCCCGATGGCGAGTAAATCAAAACGATTGATGGACATTTGCTACAAAAACCATACCGATACATAGGAAAATAGCAAGCAAAATTGAAAGAACCATACACGACTCTCGTCTTAATTCCTTTTCGCCTAACAAAGCACAAAATGAAATACAAAAAACCTTGCTTTGCAAACTCCTAGTTCCAAGTTTCATCCATCCCTATGGAATTTTTGAAAATGATCCGAACTGGACTTACTTTAGTCTGGAAAATTCTTTCCGAAGGAATTAGAGCCAAACTTGCTTGGTTTACAGGCACCCTAATCGCCTTAACCATCCTCTTGCTTTCTATCATTACCGTTCGCCAACAAACGGCCATCCTATCTGAAAGTTATGAAAAACAAGCAGCCGTTTCCAAAAATTTCATCGCAAGTTTGGTTATGGAGATTGAGAATATATCGCAAAACTTAATCCGAATTGAAGAATTTAAATCAAGGATCGAAAGGCAACGTGTTGAACTAAAAAAATATAGAACTGCCAAAGTAGTCACACAGAAAAAAACTGTTTCTGTTTTTGGATTCCAAACCAATTTATTCGGATCTCTAGGAACATCCAAAGTAGTAAAAAAAGTAGATTCGTTTTTTTCCGTTTATCTCACAAAAGATGATGTAGATGTATTAGAAAAAGAAATTCGCCAACAACTCCGGGAAGCATCCAACCGAAATATCAGTGAAAGAGAATGGAATACACTCGTTCACCTTGCCTCTTCTTATGTTCGGAACGAAGAAAAATATTTAGAAGCCCAAAAACAAACTCCTCCGGAAGACCCAGAAGAAAAAACCAAATGGGACACCAATGTTAAAAATTTAAAAAAAGAAATTCGAAATCATAAATCACAATTGGATCTTTTCATTGCTAAGTTCTATGCGGATTCAAAAAAAAGAAAACTGGAAGAACTGGGTCTTGATACACAACTCTTCCGAATCCAAACCTTCCCCCTTTCGGCAATGATCCAAGGAGAAACCTCTCTTGCTTCCTTTGATACACAAATCATAGACAATACTTCCCCTTTAGCAAAAATTGATCAGTTTGATCAGATGGAAGAAAGTCTCGTGGAATCTTTCCAACGTCTTTCGGATGATATTTCCTCTTTAGATGAAAATGAAAAACAATACGTTTACGAATGGCAAGATAGAGAAATCCAAGCACTCCACTCTCCCCTTTTCCGCCATCAGAATTCTACAAAAAGAGCATTTAACCTAAGTAGCGTTAAATCTAGTTTAGGAGATTATAGAGAGGTCATTAAGGAAGATTTTCGGATCACAAATGAACTAAACCTACTCATCCCAAAACTACGAGAACGGATTCAAACTTTAAAAAATGCCAAACCGCCAATCCCACCGGCAAAGGACAAACTGTTCACTAGTTTTTATAAATCTTATAACGAACTCATTGATGAGAGAGATAAAATTTTTGATGAAGTAACCACAAACTATCCAATTGCGGCCGAAAACTGGGAAAAAATTGAGGCTTTACGAAGTTTGCGAGATGTAACTTTAGAAGATTGGATTTTGATGAAATTCAAAACAGATCCCACCGAATACGAACGTTATTACCAAGATCCAGATGCCAGAGAAACCCAAAGAAATCGTTGGCGGGCCATTCGTAAATGGATAAGTTCTGCCGAACAAGAAACTCCTACAAAAGAATTAAAAAAACTTTTCCCCGATGGAAGTTTTGGTCATTCTCGAAGCGAATCCGAAGAGATCATGTGGAAGTTAGACGGAACTCATCTTTTGGAATCAGAGAATGTTCCGAACTTAGTTTTACGTGATAACTTTTCTGGACTGATTCGTACTCTAGTCGATAGAACGGACGGGATTCGGGCGATCAAAGACAATCGAAATCAAATTGTATTTACTGCCATTACGATCTGTCTTGTGGCAATTGTATTTGCGATTTTTATCTCTGGTGTGGTGGTTCAAAAAATTCGTAAGATCATTCGGAGTGCCGAAGATGTGGGCCAAGGAAATCTCCATGTTCATTTTGATGATGGTGGTAATGATGAATTTGGAAATCTCACGGTAGCACTCAACCAGATGGTGTCGGGATTAAAAGATCGTGAAAAAATGCGCGGTGTTCTTGGAAGTATGGTGGACCCTGTGGTGGTGGGAGAAGCTCTTAAAGATTTAGAAAAACTAAAACAAGGAAGCGAAAAGGTCATCACTGCTTTTTTTTCCGATATCGCAGGTTTTAGTGCCATCTCCGAGAAATTAAATTCAAAAGAACTCGCAAATTTATTAAACGAATACCTATCAGCCATGACCATCATCCTCAAACACCATGATGGTGTTTTGGATAAATACATTGGAGATGCGATTGTCGGCGTTTTTAATGCCCCACTCGATGTAGAAAACCACTGTTTAAAAGCAGTTTCTGCAAGTGTAGAAATGCGAGATAAACTAGAAGTTTTAAAAAAAGAATGGAAAGAAGAAAATAAATACATTCCAGAAGCGCATACGATGAAGTTCCGAATAGGGCTTAATATGGGTTATGCGAAAGTGGGATTTATGGGAACCGATGCATTGGCATCATACACCATGATGGGTGATACTGTCAACTTGGCCGCAAGACTCGAAGCCGCTGGAAAAGATTATGGAGTTTGTATTTTGGTTTCTGAGTTTGTTCAGGATGAAATCAAAGATCATTTTTTCACAAGGAAACTAGACATTGTGCGAGTGAAAGGAAAAACAAAACCAGTCACTCTTTACGAAGTTCGTGCGAAAAAAGGAGAAGAAACAGAAGAAGACCATCAATTTGTGGAAGCCTATGAATCCGCCCTTTTTTCGTATTTGAACCGCAAGTTTGAGGAAGCGGGTAAAAAATTCTACACTCTTCTCACCACAAACGGTGATGAAGCCTGCAAACTCCTTTGGGAAAGATGCCAGTACTACCTCGAAACGCCACCAGATCCGGACTGGGATGGGGCCTTTACCAGGACGAAAAAGTAGGAAATCTGTGAAATATTTCAATAAAATGGAAATTTCATCCAATAAAGTATAACAAATTCTTGCCTTTTTGGACAAGATTTTTAGGATTGGAATAACTGATCTTACAGGAGACAAACCATGGCACTACGTTTAGGCGACGAAGCACCGAATTTCCAAGCGGAAACCTCTGAAGGCAAAATTGACTTTCATGAATTTTTAGGACAAGGATGGGGGATTCTATTTTCTCACCCGAAAGACTACACTCCAGTTTGTACAACAGAACTCGGATATGTAGCAAAAATCAAACCAGAGTTCGAAAAACGAAATGTGAAAGTGATCGCACTTTCTGTTGACCCTGTGGACAGCCATAAAGGTTGGATCTCTGATATCAACGAAACACAAGGAACAACTGTCAATTATCCAATCATTGCAGATGCGGATCGTAAGGTATCAAATCTTTATGATATGATCCACCCGAACGCAAGTGAAACCACTACTGTTCGTTCTGTATTTGTTGTCGGACCTGACAAAAAAGTGAAGTTAACTCTTACTTACCCTGCGTCCACTGGAAGAAACTTTGACGAACTTTTACGTGTGATTGATTCTTTACAACTCACTTCTCAGTTTAGCGTTGCTACTCCTGCGAACTGGAAAGACGGCGAAGATACAATCATCGTTCCTTCTGTTTCTGATGAAGATGCTAAGAAAAAATTCCCTAAGGGATTTAAAACCATCAAACCTTATTTACGTTACACTCCACAACCGAATAAGTAATTTTTAAACTTGGCGGGTTCTCGCACCCGCCTATTTTATACTTATGAATATCAAACTGAGTCGAATTGAATCTCCTTATGTTTTAGAAGCAACCAACGAATCTGGTAATTCCATTCGTATCGATGCCTCCCCTGAAATTGGTGGAAAAAATTCTGGTCCGAGACCCATGGAACTTTTGATTATGGGACTTGCTGGATGCAGTAGCATTGATGTTCTAATGATTTTAGCTAAACATAGAATCGAAGTGAAAGACTATTCTGTAGAAGTAGATGCCGATAGAGAAAAAGTAGAAGAAGCCAATCTTTTTAAAAACATCCATTTGAAATTCAAAGTCGCTGGTGATTTTAAAGAAGAACAAGTAAAACGTGCGATTGATCTAAGTTTAGAAAAATATTGTTCTGTTGCCAAAACACTTGAAAAAACTGCAAAAATCACTTACGAATTTGAGTTAGTTTAATCATTCGCAAATGAAAGAAAAAACATTTGCCCGTTCTATTTTAAAATCACCAAAGTAGGAAAAATCAAACTTCCCTACTTTGTATCAATTTTCTATTTTAATTCGTTTAAGTCCCAGCTGTATTCATTATACACAATTTTTGCATCTGGTTTGATAGTTTCATCAAACCCATCTTGCAAAAACTGAATGAGAGTGGTTTTTTTGGTAAAATCTGTTTGGAACCAATTAAAAATTTTACTTAAGTACAAAGTGTTCGTTGTTTTATCGTAAGAATTCTTTTTTGGATTTTTTAAGAATCCGAGTTTGGCGGATTGGAGTTGTTTTTCTAAATTAACAGCTGTGTATGCTTCCGAAGCCAAGTTAGGACATCCAATCGAAGCACAAACAATCGCAAAATGGATTCTTGGTTCATTAAAATCCTTTCTTAACTTTTCATGTTCAATCCAATCAAGATGTCTGGATTTTCCAAGTAGTGTATAAAATTCTTTTTTCCAAGGGATGCCCCGGGCTAAATTAATTTTAGAAAATGGAGATCCAATTTCCGTAATACTCTCAATTGGATAATGATCCAAAATGAGTTTTACTGTGAAGGCATTGTAAGCGTTGATTAAAAAACTAATTTTTTCTTTTTCGTTAAAACCTTGGTATTGAGCCTCAGTCACCTTCGAAAGAGATTCTAAATATAGTTTGAAGGAACCTTCTTCCGACTGAATCCCTTTGTAAGAAACGAGTCCGTTTTTTACATTTTTTTTAAGAATCGAGTCCCAAATACTATGTTTATGATCGAATCCTTGGGCAGAAGCCCCTTGCCATAAACCAACACAAAGGAAAACAAGAAAAAACTGTTTCATCACAACCACCCGTTTGATTAGACAGATCCAAATTGGATTCTATCTGATAAAAATTTACGATAAACTATTCAAATAACGACTGACACCTTGGATGACTGGAGCTGGGATTTCATGACCACCGTTAAAAGCTATAAATTCACCGAGTAGTCCTGAATTACGAAGTAACTTTTCGAGTTTTTTAGCGTTCGCATAACCAAGTATAGGATCAAATTCCCCATGTGATTGAAAAAATCGTAAAACTGATTTTTTGGGAGCCAATTCTTTCCATAACGATTCATTCACTAAAGCACCAGAAAGAATCATAAGGCCTTTAGATAGTTCTTCCTTTCGGAGAGTGAGGTCTGTCGCAAGCATGGCACCTTGAGAAAATCCACCTAAAATGAGTTGGTTCCAAGGAACACCAATTGCATCTAACATCAAATAAGCGGCTTGTCTAGCAACATCCATACCTTCTGGATCTTTATCAGCGAAATTTCTAAAATCATTTTTGCGGATTGCTTCTTCCAAGGCTGCCATATCAATCGGGAACCAAGCACGACCGGAATAACCTGGCATCAGTGGCACACTCAAATGCCCATGTGGAAAAACCCAATTGAATTTTTGGTCCGTGACTAAAACTTCGTGAATTGGATATAAATCAAAAGCGCTTGCTCCATAACCATGAAACAAAACAACTGTTGGTGCGTCAGGGTCTCCTTTGACTCGAAGTACCTTTAATGGTCCGAGGGATTCTAAATCATTTTCATTATCTAACATAGTTTAACCGAAGAGTGAAGGTTGGTCCTTACTGATTGTATCTGTAGAAAAGTTGGTCACAGAAATCCCGAGAAGTCGGATTTTTCGAGATGGTTCGATATTTTCTTTCCATACTGTGGCCAATAGGTTCGAGGATTGTTGGAAAAGGTTGTCTGCCAAGTAGAAAACAGAATCGGAAGAAATAGATTTTTGTTTTACTGTAAAATCTTCAAATTTGATTTTTAAGGTCAGTGTTTTTCCTTGTTTATTTTTACGACCCATCCGCATTTCTAATTCCTTGGATAAGTTTTCTAAAGTGAGCAGTAAATAAGCAAAATCTTCTGAGTCGTGAGAAAAGGTTGTTTCCACTCCAATGGATTTGGGATCACGAAAAGGGATAACCTCCCTGTCATCCACTCCCCGTGCCATGCGGTAAAACACAGCTCCCATTTTTCCAAACTCTCTGACAAGATAGGACTCCTCTGCCTTTCGGAGATCCGATCCCTTAGTAAATCCTAATTGGGATAAACGTTCATATGTTTTTTTCCCAATTCCATGGAAGTTATATAAAGGGATATCGTTTAAAAATTTTTCCTCTTCACCTGGAAGAACCACATAAAGTCCGTTAGGTTTATTTTTTTCGGAGGCCATTTTTGCTAAAAATTTATTTTGAGCCACTCCTGCAGAACAAGTGAGCCCTGTGTTCTCAAAGATTTTTTTTCTAATTTCTTTGGCGATAGTGCTTGCTAATGGAATTTCTAATTTATTCGAAGTTACATCCAAATATGCTTCATCAAGTGACAAAGGTTCCACCAAATCTGTATACTCTAAGAAAATAGAACGAATTTCTCGTGAGATCGATTTATAAACTTCAAATCGGGGTGGAGTGAAAATGGCTTCAGGACAAAGTTTAAAGGCTTGGAAACAAGGAATGGCAGAACGGACTCCAAATTTTCTAGCTTCGTAACTTGCGGCACAAACCACTCCCCTTGAATGCGGAGATCCACCAACAACTACTGGTTTTCCGCGCATTTCTGGGAAGTCTCTCTGTTCCACAGATGCATAAAATGCGTCCATATCAATATGGATGATCTTTTTCATTTCTCTTGTCTCTTAGAATCAAACTATACCAAAAATCTCTTGCCAAATGTTTTTTACTCTCAATCCTTCATGAATTGTGCAAACAAAACAAGCAGCAAAAATTTTGGTTGTTGATGATAACGAAACCAATATTGAAATTATCACTCATATTTTACTGGGCCAAGGGTATGAAGTGGCAGTTGCCTATGATGGTGAATATGCTTTAGAACTCGCAGAAGCATTAGATTTTGATTTAATTTTATTAGATATCCTATTACCGGGTCTCAGTGGACTTGACGTCGCAAAACAACTGCTTGTTATGGATAGATCCAAAAACACTCCCATACTTTTTTTATCAGCGCTCAACGAAACCAGTGATATTGTCAAAGGTTTGGAAACAGGAGCTGTGGATTATATTACCAAACCCTTTCAGGAATCAGAAATCCTTGCAAGAATCAGAACTCATATCAAAATCAAAACCTTAGAAAAAGAAAGAATAGATCTTTTGCAATCCATCCAAAAGGATTTGGAACTTGCAAAATCCAACCAAGAAAATTTAGTTACATTCCAATTTCCACCTTCGCCTCTCTATCAAATTTATACTTCTTACAAACCTATGGAACTTGTGGGTGGTGATCTGATTACCTACGATCTGTTACCTTCAGGTGATTTAGATATTTTGTTTGGAGATGTGACGGGCCATGGAATTGCAGCGGCAATGGTTTCTCTTATGGCCATCATCACTTTCAAAACGATGGACAAATCATTTTTGTCACCGAGTGAAAGTTTGTTTTGGATTCATAACACTCTCACACCACTGATTAGCACTCATTTCATTAGTGCCATTTATTTGAGATACAAAGCGGAAGAAAACTTACTTTCTTATTCTATGGCAGGACACCATAATATGTTTCTACTCCGTGATACAAACATCATCAAATTAGGGACCAAAGGTTTTTGTCTAATGATGTTTCCTGACCAACTCAATACAGATAACGAAGATATCTTTTTAAAAGCAGGTGACCGTTTGTTTTTATTTTCTGATGGGATGTTTGAAGTACCAAATGAAAAAGAAGAATATTTAGGTGATCAAAAATTTCAGGCAATGATTGAATCCAGGATTCATCTTCCTTCCGAAGAATTTTTGGAATCAGTTCAAAAGGAAGTTTTGATTTTTTCTGGTGGGAAGGTTGCCGATGACATGACAATGTTACTCTTGGAAATCAAATGATCACCGGAATTGTTTTCTTTTTCGCTGCCTTTGTATTTTTACTGACAACATACTATTTTTATTTTTCCTACAAAAGGGAAAAAAAACTTCGGTTGATTCTTTTTAGAAAAAATCTAAACAACTCTGAAGAAATTGAACGTACCATCAGAGAAAAAGAAAAACAATACCAAGATATCTACGATACTGCAAATTCCATCATCATTCGTTGGAGTCCTGATTTTAAAATTCACTCCATCAATCCTTATGCTGAAGAATTTTTTCAAACCACAAAAGACTTAGCGGAAGGCAAAGATGTGGTATTAGATCTATTCCAAATTCCATTAGAAAAATCGAATGAAGTAAAATCTCAACTATGGAATATCTTTCATAAACCTGAACAAAACATCCGCCAAGAATACGAAGTTTTTATTGGAGAAAGTGATAAAAGGACGGTTACTTGGTCCAACCGAATTTTAAAAAATGAATTTGGGTATCCGTATGAAGTATTATCTATTGGGAACGACATCACCAATCGAAAAATTGCCGAAGAAAATTTGATGAAATCCTATGAGAGGATTTTGGATCTTTATAACAATGCTCCCTGTGGTTACCATTCACTCGACAACAATAATATCATTGTTTCCATTAACGATACAGAACTAGACTGGCTAGGTTATACCAGAGAGGAAGTTGTTGGGAATTTTAAATTTAATGATTTAATGACAGAAAGTAGCCAAGACAAATATCGACTCATCACAAATTCTTTTCCTAACGAAAATTTAACCGGTGTTGAATTAGAATTTGTCAGAAAAGACAAATCTACTTTTTTTATTAGTTTAAACTCTACTTCTACTTTCGACAAAAATGGGAATTTTATCATTAGCAAATCTACGGTTTTTGATATCACAGACCGTAAAATCGCAGAAGATAAGTTAAACGACTACTCACAAAAAATCCAATTACAAAACAAAAGACTCCAAAAAGCAGTGGAGGCTGCCATTAAGGCAAACCGTTCCAAATCTGTATTTTTCTCAAAAATCACACATGAACTACGAACTCCCCTCCATGCGGTGATTGGGTTTTCCCAAATTTTAGACAAAGACCCAAACCTGCCAAATCACTTAAAAGGATATGTCAATTCCCTTTATGATAACGGCGTACATTTACTTGGGATGATCAATGATATTCTGGATTTGGCAAAAATTGAAGCAGGTAAGATGACAGAAACGCGGGAACCATTTTCCCTAGTTCAACTTTGGGACACTTTGTTTTCTATGTTTTCTTATCGTTTTTCTGAAAAATCAATTAGTTTCGAACTCATTGGATCTGAAAATATATCTTCCTCTTTTTATGAAGCCGATTTACAAAAAATTCGCCAAATCCTTGTTAATTTACTTGGGAATGCCTTAAAGTTTACAAACCAAGGTTCCGTCAGTTTAGAGATTAAAATTGAGAGTAACCCCGACCAATCTTTTGATACAGTTCGATTCATTGTTAAAGATTCTGGAATTGGGATTCCTGGAGATCAATTACATTCTATTTTTGAGGCTTTCCAACAAACAGAACAAGGGAGTTCTTATAAAGAAGGAACAGGACTTGGTCTTTCCATTTGCCAACAGTTAGTTGAATTTTTAGGAGGAACCATCCACGTAAAAAGTTTTGTAGGAGTAGGTTCCGAATTTTCTTTTGAAATTCCATTAACAAAATTACAAATTGTTCCCGATAACCTCAAAGAAAAATCAAAATTAGGACCAATTCATACAAACGAAATCTTTCAAATGAACAAACAGGAAGAGTCCGAAGCGGAAATTGTGCAGAGTTTTTTAAATGATTCCTCACCTGAATTAAAAAAGGAAATTTTAAGACTCATTCGAATTCAAAACTTCGGACAACTAACAGGAGTTTTAAAGGAAATTCAAACAGAGGAAAAAGGGAAAAAAATCCTAGAACAAAAAGTCCAAAACAAAAAATATAAATTTTTAATCGATTTATTACAAAACTCTAATCCTTTTGAGTGACAATATCAATTTTTTGATACCCTTTTGATTTTAATAAATCTGTTACCAAAACAAAAACTCCAAATTCCACCTTTTGGTCCACTTCTAAAACAACTCTAGACTTCCCATCTTCATTTTTTGGAATTACGTTTGTTAAAGTTTCTACTTTCGTTTCCTTTCCATCTATATAAATAATTCCTGAATGATTTATTTGGATTTTGAATTTTGGTGATTCCTCTCCAATGGATTCCGTTTTAGTTTTGGGTAGGTCGAGCTGTAAAGTAGAAGTTGTTTCCGTAAACCTGACGGCTAACATCAAAAAGATGAGAAGAATAAAAAGTACATCGATTAAACTACTAATGTCAATGGTAGAATTAGAAGTGGACTTACGTAGTTTCATTGTGGATTCGAAAAATCTTTGACTAAAAGTTCGGATATATAACGAATTTTGTTTTCTGCAAATCGATGAAAGTATAAAGAAGGGATGGCAACGAGTAATCCGGCAATGGTTGTGTTCAGTGCATCTTTGATTCCACCAGCAAGCACTTCCAAACTAACCTTCCCTTGGGTTTCCATCGCGCCAAAGGCAGAATTGATTCCAATCACAGTTCCGAGTAATCCGAGAAGCATGGCAAGAGATGCGAGTGTAGGCAGCCATTGGATGGTTCTTTCCAGTGGCGAAAAGAATAATTCCAATTCTGTCTCTGTTGGTTCTTTGGGAAAAATTTCCGACCGGAATTGTTTCCCTTCTAATTTTTTAAGTCCGAGAACGATTCGAAAGAAAAAATAGAAGGAAGTCAGTGAAAAACAAAAAAGAAGAATAAAAATCAAAATTGCGGGAATTGAAAATGTCCAATTCATGGATGTATCGACCTCTATGAACCAATACCAACTCCCATCCCAAGAAAAGAAACCGGAATATGTAAGAACCAATTTTGATGGAATCGCGAAAGCTTATGACAGGTTCAACGACTGGAATAGTTTTTTTCTCCACCGTGTTTGGAAGGATTGGGTAGTGCGAGAGGCCAAAAAGAATGTTCCTTTGGCCAAATCAGCCCTGGATCTCTGTTGTGGGACTGGAGACATCACACTACGGCTTTCCAAGGATCCAAGTTTAGAAAAAGTGGTTGGTCTTGACTTTTCGGAGAAGATGTTGTCTTTTGCCTTCCACAAAATTCCAAAAGACCCCAGAGTGGATCTCCTTCTGGGTGATGCCATGAATTTGAGTCAATTTGCCGATGGTAGTTTTGATCTTGTGACAATGGGATTTGGACTGCGCAACGTTTCTGATCTCAAAAAATGTCTACATGAAATCAAACGAGTGTTAAAGAAAGGTGGTGTATTTGTCAATTTGGATGTGGGGCGTGTCCGACCTAAATTTTTGAAATACTTTGCTGATTTTTATTTTTTCAAAATAGTTCCTATCTTTGGGTATTTGCTCTATGGGAAGGAAAATGAGATGTTTGATTACCTTCCTCACTCATCCAAAGCCTACCCAGACCAAGAGACTTTGGCAGAAATCTTAAAAGAAGTGGGGTTTCAAAATGTACGGTTTCAAAACTTTGTTTTTGGAAATGCCGTGGCCCACGTAGCCAAAAAAGCAGACTAAAATATAAAAAATGACTTTATGTCTGATAATTCGGGCATTTTGTTCATTTTTTTTGATCCCTGTTCGTACATCCCCCCAAAAATCCCATGGATTTCCCTAATTTTTTGTAAATCTCCGTTGCTTTTTTTTAGGATTTGTCGTTTAATTCCCTATACAGGTAGGATATCTAGAAATGAAACGATGGTTAGTTCTTTTAACAATTCCCCTTGTTTTATTGGATTGTTCCAATAAAAAGAAGGGTTTATTACTTCTCCCATTTTTGGGACTCGGTGACGGAACCGCACAATCCACACCAGAGACTGGTAAAGGAGACGGCGCCTTTACTGTAGTGGGACTCGAAACCACCGACACAAGCCAAATCACTGCTCCTGCGGAAACCACACCCACAGATGGTGCCACAAGTGGAGACCAAACAACAACTCCAGAGCAAACTCCGGCACCGGTTGTCACCACTCCGGCTCCCACGCCAACTACCGTTGTGAATGAAACTACAGTGGTTGTCGTTGACCAAACCAATGGCGGAAATTTTAATTTTGAAACCAATGTGACCGTTCCTGTCACTGTTGTGGTTGGAAATGAATCAGGCCCAATCGCAAACGCACCAGTCACTGTGACTGAAACAACAACTACGGGACAACCCAATGTGGTTGGTGTAGGAACCACTGATTCTAACGGATCGGTAACCATTCCCATTAGTGTTCCTCCAACAGTAACCACTGTAGAAATCAGTGTGATTGGTGTGAATCCGACTACTGGCGAAGTAGTGGAACTCAATGGAACAGCACCTGTCCAACAACCTGCTCCTAACGGTTCAGGTACTGTTGTTGTGGCTCCTGTTGTCACTGTAGACACAACAAACTTCCAACCTGTGAATGGTTGTGTGCAAGCCGTTGATACTGATTGCGATGGAATTGCCAATATTTATGACGAATTCCCAGAAGATCCAAGTCTTGCGACAACAGCACGTTCTGGTAGATACACAATTGCATTCGAAGACATGTTTCCGTCAGCAGGTGATGCCGACTTAAACGACCACTCTACAGTATTTACTACTGAGATGGACAAAACACCAGCAAACAAAGTAAAGGTGATTCGTGGAACTTACACTCATGTTGCGAAAGGTGCAGGTTACAATCATGAACTTAGACTTTCATTGAATGTTCCAACCAATGCAACCGTCCAAGTGAGTTATGTAAACGGAAGTGGAAATCCATGGAATGGATGTGCTGCTGCTCCTAAATACACTGCAAACACTACAGGAGATTGTACTGGTGGAACTTTAACATCTGCACAACTCAAACGTGGAGTTCTCATCCTTCCAAGTTCTGATAAAACATTGTTTGGAAGTAAAAATGCTCCAAGTGCAGGAACTACATTCACAATCAACGACTTTGTTCGCGGTGTGACTGCCAATGTAACCATTACATTTGAAGAACCAGTGGATTTGAACCAAACCAAAAACCTAGTTGGTGGGCATTTGAATTATTTCCTTGCCATCAACCAAAAAACAGATGGAGTGTTCCGACAAATCTATCGTCCTGGTTACTTCACAAACAATGCCGGTAAAGACTCTTTCCTCGATAGCAAAGGATTTCCTTGGGCCATCATTGTTCCTGGTATTTTTAATCACCCAACAGAAGGTGCTGACATTCGTAAGTCGTCTACCTCTGGTTATATCTTCTTTAACGATTGGGTAACTTCAAATGGAGTCCTTCATAAAGACTGGTATTCACAAGTAGACCAAATCCCTACTGCAACACGGCCATCTTATGTGGTTCGAGTCAGCGACTTTTATATTGACAATGGTTTTTCTGCCTACCTCATCAAAGCTGTTCAGAAAAATGCTTGGGAAGTATCGGCAAGTTTGATCGTCGTAGGAGCCGCTCTTGGGTTCTTAATGAAAAAACGATTTGGAAAACAACAAGCCGCTTAAAATTAGATAACCTACCTTAAAAGAAATCCTTCCTCCAAATCCTGGGGGGAGGATTTTTTGTTTATGGCCTCTGTCCTTCGTTTTGCTGACTCCGAATACTTTTTATCTGGAAACTTTGAATTCGATTTAGAAAGAAACCAACCCATCCTAGTGGATCCACTTTGGAAAGGAACGGTTTTGGAAAACCATCTACATCGATTTCCACTCCCTACTTTAAATTCTAAAAATTCTTTTTGCCTCGTGACCTCTGGTTCGACTGGGCTTCCTAAAATGGTATGGAAGGAATGGGAAGAAATTCAAAAAGAAATTACCTATTGGACAAATGTATCAGAACTCAAAACACTTTTAAGTCAGACGAGTAAAGTCCAAGTGTTAGTTCCCCTCTGCCATTTGTATGGACTGCTCTGGGGGTATTTAATCCCCAAACGACTGGGAATCCAAATCCAATGGACCTCAAGTCCTACAGCTGGGGATTTATGGATCACATCAGCACCACAATTACAAAGAGCCTTAGACTCAAAAATCCCACTTCCCCTCACGGCAGTTGTTTCAGGAATGAAATTTCCTGTTCCGCTGGCTCGACACCTGCGAGAATTAGGTGGGATCTCTGTGACCGAAATTTACGGATCAACGGAAACGGGCGGGATTGGGTTTCGAGACCCACTCAGACAAAACAGATTTCAAATCCTTACCGATATAGAAACTAAAGTTCAATTAGAAGAAGGAATCTCTGAAACAGAACTTCAAATTCGAAGCCCTTTTTTATCTCATCAATCCTTTCTTTTAAAAGAGAATGGTTGGGAAAAACAAACCGCACCACCTAGCGAATATTATTCTGTAGGTGATTTAGGAAACTTAACTGATTTAGGATGGTTTCTTCTCGGAAGAAAAGACCGAATTATCAAACACAATGGAAAACGTGTTTCCTTAGACCGAATTGAATCTGAAATTTTGGGATTGGGTTTAGGAGGAGAATTTGTCTGTGTTCCCGTAGCTGACGAATTAGGCGATACAATTGGTTTATTTTATTCAGGAAACAATTCGAAACCTGAAATTTTACAAATTTTGCGAAGGGAGCTACCAGAAAGTCATATTCCAAAGGTGTTACTCACCTATCCTTCTTTGCCAAAACTTCCCAATGGGAAACCAGATTATCCAACCATCATCAAACTTTGTTTTGAGGAATATCAATCCTTAAAAAATGAAAAGTTAAATTTAAAAGTGAATGAACCTACCAATTCCCAAACCAGCGTTCTCGAAATTTTAGAATCCATACTAGGAATACAACCAGATCCGAACCAACATTTAGTTTATGACTATGGAATGGATTCGATTCAATACGCGGATTTAATTTTAAGATTAGAAAAAAAAATAAATCATAAAATCCCAGAAGAAGACAAACGAACTGGTTATTTTGCCAGTGCTTCTGGGATAGAGGAATATATAAAAGAGAAACTCTATTTATTGGAATAAGTTTATCTTAGTTTTACAAAAATCCAATTTGTGTCAGATGGGAGATCATAATACAAATGAATCACTACGTTTGTTGGCTTCATTTTATAAGTAAAAACGTAATTAAAAGTGATGTCTAAGTTGCCCGAAACCATCCCTTCTTTAAATCTACCATAAAAAATTCTATTATTGGTACAAATTGCAACTTCTGTAAAAAAGTTTTTACCAACTGCTGTTTCAATGGGTACATTTGCAAGTACTGACTCATATTTATTGTATAACAATATTTTCCCATTTTCATCTACTTTTACGATTCCAAATGACGCTGCATCAGCTTCGGCTTGAGTTAGCGTTCCAAGTTTGCCAAGGATATTTGGGTCTATGAATTTGCTCATTAATTACATTCCTGTTTGTTTTTTTTAAGTTTCGTATTCTGAATACATAGAATTCAATTGTTCTTCCATGCCGTGGATAAGCCCAATCACTTCTTCTATGGAATTAGTTTTTGTTTGTTCTAACAATTTTTCTTTTTCCGCATACAAAGCTTCTATTTGTGAGATCAAATCCTTTGTGACTTCAATGAGACTGGTTACATCTTCTGCACCATTCACTTGATTGCGAACAAGTTCATTGATCCAGTAAATTACAGAGTTTTGCGATTTAGCTTTTTCTAAACGCAAACGCTCCTCAAGTGGATAGTGTTCTTCAATTTCCCTTTTGGTAAATATCATAGTCTAATGCATTAGATAGGGGAATGATCCAATTTCTCTAAAAAAAAATAAAAAAAATGAACGACTCAAATGGGAAATAATAAGAACAAATTCGAAGTCATTAACGAAAAATATGAGATATCTAACCAACTGAATCGTCTGGATGGATTCTTAGTAACAATACTAATTGGGTTTGTGGCAACTGTCATTTTGCAACTTATGATTGCGGCCTTCCCTCTTCCCCTCCCGATTTTTATTGGTATAACGACTTTTGCACTCACCTTATCATTTTTGTATTTATCATACAAAAAAAGAAAAATGTTAAAGTTATGGGTTGGCGAAAAGTCTCAAACTTTGGATCCAGTGCTGATACTATCAGGATTCGGGATCGATATACAAGATTATTCTGAATCATTATTAGAAAATTGTTCCTCTCTCCAAAATCGGTTGGATGCTATCAACCAACATATAGTTGACTTAAACGATAAAATTCATACCACAGGGCAAGATATCGACCGTGTGTATCAAATTGTTTCCCAACTCGCAACGGAAGAAGTTAAACTTATGGAAGCCGTAGGAAAAACATCGGAAGAAATCAACATCATGTTTGATATTGTCAACATAGTCATCGCAGAAATCCAAAGCCGGGATGAAACAATGGAGAATTTAGTTTTTTTAAGTAAGGATGGTAGGACTAAAGTTGCAGACACAAATAAAACGATTAAAAAATTTAGTGAATCCTCTGGAAACATTTTGAAGTTGATCGATTTTATCAACGGGGTTTCCAAAGAAACAAACTTGCTTGCCATCAACGCAGCTATTGAAGCCACACATTCTGGATCGGAAAGTAAAGGTTTTACTGTGATTGCAGATGAAATTGGAAAACTATCAACAGTCACCGCAAACAACGCAAAACAAATCACAAAAATTTTAAAAGAAAATATCAATGATTATGGGAAAGCAGAAAAATTAGGCATTGAATCAGGCAATGCATTTCAATTCATTGCTGATGAAATCCATATAGTCCACGGAACCATTGCTGAAGTCATTCAATCCATTCAGGAATTAAAATCGCGAGGTACTGCCATTCTATCAAAAGCGAAAACTCTGGATGATGTAGCAGAACGAGTGAGGGATACATCCGGTGAAGTTTATGGTGAAATTGTAACCATTCATACAAATTTGGAAGATGTACAAGGACTTTCCGATACCATTCAAAAAGAATGCGAAGAGATTCATAGTGCACAACGTGGAATTTTAGAACTCACAGGAAACCTAAGAAGACAACTCAAAGAAATTTCAAATCAAACCGACGAAATTTTGGGTGTTTCTTGATTTTTTGTTTTTTTAAGTAAAAAGAAATAGTAGACCAATCGTTCTAAGGTTTTCAATTGGATTTATGAGACACAGAGAAATCCTTTTGGAATACAAAGTCCATCCTTTATGGCAATTTTTAGAACAAACTTATGGTTTTGAACAGGCCTTTCGGATGTTTAAACCCTATGAAGGTGCCAACATCTTACCCAAACTTGTGGATAAAAATACGATGGTAGTTTCTATGCCACTCATATTATCAAACACGAATTATGTGGGGACTCATTTCGGCGGATCTCTTTATTCTATGTGTGATCCATTTTTTATGTTTTTACTTATGATGAATTTGGGAAAAGATTATATGGTTTGGGACAAAGGTGCCAAAATTGATTTTGTAAAACCCGGAGAAGGTACGGTAACAGCCACCTTCCATATTCCAGATAGTGAATTTGAAAACTTAAAAGAACTTTTAAAAAAAGAGAAAAAAACCATTCGAACCTACGAAACCCAAGTGGTTGGTGAAGACGGGAAAACCGTCGCCAAAATCACAAAGGATTTATACATCCGAAGGTTAGTTTAATTTTCTAAATTATTTAAAATTGGATTCGGTTGTTCCCATCAAACTGTGATCTGGGCAATCGAAATTCTAATTTAGATCTAGATTTTAAACGGAAAAAACTCGCCCCACTAGGACTTTCTCCGGACCAGGAGTACCCATATTTAGTTTCGGTAAATAACTCTTGTTTCATGGTCATTCGTTGGGAATTCAAAAAAATAACTTCGACTACTGGGCTTTTATCTGTGGTTTCTAAAAATATCCTTCCCGATCTAGCAGATCCAAATTCGGAAAGTTTCCACTCCCAAACTTTCCCATGAAATTCATATTCAAAGTTAGGTGATCTTGGAGGGAGGGTCGCTGCCACTTGGTATTCTCGCAATTGGTTTTTTCTAAACTCAGATCCAATACCCAAATCCCAGTACCTCTGAGAATAAAACAATGCGTAGTTTAAAGGAAGGCCTATGGAAAGGATCAGGAGTAAGGGTGAAAACCAAATTGTTTTTCTAAATTTATCAAAACTGGCGGAAAATCCTGTTCCTTTTTCTCCGAGTAACACTAAGTAAAAACAAAGAAAAGCCCCGTCCGAGTTTTGGATTTGTACTCCAAAAAAAAACGGCAAAACAAGGAGTAAACTTTGTTTCCAAAGCCCTCTCTCCCATAAAAACACAGAGATAAAAAAGAAAAAAACAATACTCCCTAAAATTCCGAAATCATGTATTAACCACAAAAAGAAGTTAGGTGGAAAATCGATCATTTCATTTGTAGTTTTTGTTCCTATCCGGAAAGGATCAAGAAGACCAAGAGGGAAAGATCCTATTCCATTTCCTAACCAAAGATTGTTTTTGATCCCTTCGAGACAGATGGTCAAAAGTTCCGCTCGCATTAAGTCCATTCGTTTGAGAGCCAAATAAGGATCTTTTTTCAAAATAGGAAGTGCTTCCATTGTTCGTTTAGATAATTCCACCAGATCCCAATTTTTTTGCAGAAAACTGAGTCCGTATAGAGTCAAAAAACCCAAAATAGGAATGAGTAAATACAAACCCACTCGAGTGATTCTTTTTTTGGTGAGAGAAATGATCCACAAATCAGTGGTTAGATGGATCATTCCAATCGTTATGGATAGACCCCAGACCACCCAAAATGCTTTGCCTTGTTTTAGACCAAGCCAAGTCACAAATAAAAACGAAAGAACCGCCAAAACCAAACTAAATCTTTCTTTAGATTTACGCCAATTCCGAATGAGTTTCGAAATCCAAAGTAGAGACAATACAGGAAGAATCCAAGAAGCCGATCCAGAGTCTTGAAAAAGTCCTGTGGTACGCCCAACCTTTACACTTTCTAAAGTACCCGCAGAAAAAAAATCCAAACTCCAAATGGATTGGATGCACATCACAAGTAAATTGATTCCCAAACCTAAAAACAATCCAAACCGAAGTTGTTCCGACAAACTATCCTTAGATGGAGTTGGCATAGAACGTTCTTCGGAAAATAAATATAAAATCACAAACGAAGTAGGAACAAGAATTTTACAAGAAAGTCCCATGGCTTCTCTGGAAGAAAGAGAAGGGAAATAAATGTACTCTTGGATCCCAAGGCCAGTCACAAGCCCTAGACCTTGGTATTGGAAAAGACAAAGCACTGTCAAAAGACAAAGAAAGAAGATAAACCCAAAATAGGTAGAATACCAAATGGGGAGATTGGATTTCCCAGTGGGATTACGAATCATCCAATCGGTAAGAATTTGTTCGGATTGTTTGGGGAGGGCCATTTCATTCCTCCCAAGAAGGACAAGAACCACTTCTCTTGTCCAGATTCCAAGAATGGAGCCGAGAAACAAACCAACGAGCTGGTAAGAACCAACCATAGGAAGACCAGAAAGATAAGGCAGACGAAGGAAAGTAAATACTCCAAGAGCTGTGAAGATCCTTCCCCATTTCCTCTGATAGATTTGGGGAAAAAATCCAAAGGCAAATTGTAAGAGAAAGGATGGATAGAATTGATTTCCCGGAACCGGTTCCACATACCGATGGAGGCTCCAAACAGAGAAGGTGCAGAAAAAAAAGAAAAGGAGATCGGATATGGGTAAAGAGCGAAGTCGGCCTAGAAAACTCACGATAGAAAGAGTTTAGAGCCTGGCTCAGTGAATCAATTGTAAATTTAAAGGAATCGGGAGAATTCGGACTTTGTGCGAGAACTTGTCTAGAAAAGAATCAGGGATTTTCTCTTAGTCGAGAGAATCCACGTCCATTCCAGTTGCAGGATATGCAGATAAAGAATCCATGCGGTATCCACCGGCACGATTACGGCTTTTGGCCATTTGTTCTGCAAACTCTACAGTAAATCTTGTCCACGGAATGGCTTTGAGTCTTGCGATCGGAATTTTTTTCTTCGTTCCTTCACAGATCCCATAGGTTCCGTTTTCTATTTTTTCTAGCGCCAGTTCGATCTCGCGCAGAGTTTCAATTTCGTTTTCAGTCAAAACAGAAGTTAAGGCCTCTGAATTGAGTTCGGATGCAATGTCCGCAATATCTCCCATCTCTTTCAATCCAGAAGGCGAACTAGTGTCTTCCCATTGGTTGAGCTTGATCAGGAGGGACTCTTTTTTCTCTTGGAGGAGCTCTCGCACCTCTTCAATGAACTTTTTGTCCACTCCCTTCTCTGCTGATGAAGATTTTGCAGCTGGTTTCGGCATCTTAATCCTTAGACTTTGGATTCCTTGTGATCTGTATGAGATTTGCAAAATTTGCAATATTTTTTAGTCACAAGTTTTTCCGACTTTGTCTTCTTGTTTTTAGTCTGGAAGTAATTTGACCGCCCAGGTATCGCACATGGGACACAGGTTAGTTTTATGATTTCTCTCATAATTTATGCCATGACGTACCGACCCCATATATAGTCAATCGACAATAGCTGGTTTTTTTAATTCCCTTCTGAAATAGGTAGCAAACAAACTCCCCAAAAGGGAATGGGTCAAACTCGATAAAGCACTAGGAATTGCGGTGTTCGGATCGAGAAAATGAGTCCTTGCGAGCACGGCCCCAAGCCCCGAATTCTGCATCCCTACTTCAATCGAAATGGTTTTGGCAGTTTTTGCGTTCTTTGTCAGATACAGGCTAAAAATCCCACCCAGTCCAAACCCACCTAAGTGTAAAAGGATGACTGCAAAAAAGATACGAAAGTCCGAATGCAGGATGGTATCTTTCCCACTGGCAATGATCGAAGCCACAATCATTGCAATCAAGAGTACAGAAAGTACGGGAAAAAAATCCTGAACCTCTTTTGTCAGTTTTGGAAACATTGATTTTAAAAATAAACCCAATCCTACAGGAACTAAAATCACTTGGAAGGTAGTCAATACAAGACCTACACGGTCTATTTCCAATCGACTCCCTATGAGAACGGCAATCAGAAAGGGAGTCATAAGGATTCCAAGGATTGTAGAAACAGAAGTTAAGGTAACGCTGAGAGGCACATCCGCTTTGGACAAAAATGCAATCACATTGGATGCGGTCCCACCAGGACAACAAGAAACAAGGATGAGTCCCACAGCAAATGCTTCCGGAAGTTGGAACAAAAACCCTAGAGAATATCCAAGGATTGGCATAATCGTATATTGCAATATAGTTCCAATGAGAATGGGTTTTGGTTGTTTTAAGATACGAATAAAATCTTCTGCATCCAAAGTAAGCCCCATCCCAAGCATAATGGCACCGAGGCTATAGGTGATCCAAGAACCTTTAAACCAAATGATTTTTTCAGGAAATAAAAATCCAATCCCTGAGATGAGTAGAAGAACAAGGGGAAACGCAGTGACAATCAGTCTAGAAATTTTTGTGAACATCATCAAACCTAAGGTACTTGATTCGCCTAATTTTGTTTTAAGTAGTCGTTTAGAGCTTCTTTCACACGGGCCACGTGTTCTTCTTCAATGGCAATATGAGGAGCCAAACGTAACCTTCCCAGACGGACTGCTGTTGTGATTTTCCTCTGTTTTAAAAAGGCCTGGATGGCTTCTGGTTGGAACTTGGACGAATCCTTATGACCAGTAATGGCAAGAATCCCTGTTTTTATTTGGGGAAATGTATCTGATTCTAAAGTAAAACCAAGATCATGAAGTGCATCCTTAAACATCCCCGCAACTTCATAAATCCGTTCCCGAACCCGAGAAAACCCAAGAGTCGATAACATCCGTAGGGATGCATAAAAATAAATCCAATCATTGAAATTGATTGTACTTTGTTCAAATTGGTCGGCTGCAGGTTTCCATTCATCCCGATACGGAAAATAACTGGAATCGTTCACCACACTCGCCTGGCCTTTAAAGATCAGTTTGAATCCTTTGGATTCTTCTTTGGATAAATACACGACACCAAGTCCTAGTGGGCCAAGTAACCACTTCCATGCAGCAAAAGCACAAAACGCCACTTTTAGTTTTCTAAAATCGAGTGGGATATGACCGACTGCTTGGCTTCCATCAATCACAAGTTTTGTCGAATGAGTTTCACAAAGTATGGATACGGCTTCCATATCAAAAACCACTCCCGTACACCAATGAACAGGCGATAAACTAAGGATGAACACATCCCCTTTATCTAATTCGGTTTTGAGGTTCGTTAAAAATTCATCGGGAGTTTTACCCACAGGAATAAAATCAAGCCCCACTCCCTTTTCTTTCCAATGTTCCCAAGGATAAACATTACTTGGGTATTCGTTTTCCAAAACAAGGATTCGTTTTCCCTTTGGGATTTGGATGCTATGGGAGTAAAGATTGATCCCCTCACTTGTGTTATGTACAATGCCTATCTCTGAGGGATCACAATTCAAAATTTCAGCAATGGATCCGCGGATGGCAGATTTGATTGTGGGTTCGGCAAAACTGGGAGCAAAAATTCCGAACCTTGCATATTCCTGGAAGTAGAGATTCATCATCTCGATGGCATAAGTGGAAACAGGTGTGGTTCCACAATAATTCAACCAAACAGAATCGTTCTGTACGGGGAAATACTGGGAGATCCCTTTCCAAGAATCAAAAGGAGGGAAAGACGGAAGTTCAGTGTGTTGGGAGAGCATTCAAAAATAGAAATATCTGAAGCGACAGAAGAGAAAAGTAAAAAAAAATGGGACAGTGCTCTCTTCTCGGATTTACCTCTCTCGTTCGGCGTTTAGCCATAATATTGCCCTATTCCGCAAACTGATCGGGCCAAAAACCAAGTTTACAGCCATCATTAAATCCAATGCTTATGGGCATGGACTCCTTGCCACAGCCTCCATTGCCCTCGATGCGGGTGCTGACTATTTGGGAGTCAACTCCTTAGAAGAAGCCCTCTCCATACGACGTGTATTTACGAAAGCCACCATTCTCATTATGGGTAGCATTCCCGATCTAAAAGAGAGAAAGGAATCTTTGGCAGATGAAAATTTTTGGGTGATGGTTTCTCGGATCGAAGAAATCGAAATTTTATCCAAACTTTCCCCCACTCCCAAAATCCATTTAAAAGTAGATACGGGAATGTCAAGACTTGGAATTCCCATAACCGATGCGGAAGCCCTTGCCAAAGAAATTTTTGAAAAAAAACTCCCTCTTTCAGGAATAGCCACACACTTTGCGAGCACCGAAGATTTTACAGAACATAGTTACTCTATGTTACAACTCAGTAAGTTCCAAGAAACCATAGATACATTCGCTAAACACGGGTTTATCGATCTAATTTGCCACTGCGCTTCTTCAGCATCTGCCATGTTATTTTCAGAAGCAAGGATGGATTTGGTTCGAGTGGGAATTTCTTTATACGGACTATGGCCAAGTCTTGAAACAAAACTATCCTTATCTCTTATGAAAAAAGATGTGGGGATGTTAAAACCAGCACTCAGTTGGAAAACACAAATCCAACACATCCAAAACCTAAACCAAGGGACTTTTATTGGATACGGATCCACTTATAAAACCACACACGATACAAAATTGGCAGTTGTACCCGTCGGATATTATGAGGGACTAGATCGAAAACTTTCGAACCAAGGGTATATGCTCATTCGCGGCGAACGGGCAAAAATTTTAGGTCGGATTTGTATGAATATGACAATGCTTGATATCACTCATATTCCAGATGCAAAACTCGGAGATGATGTGGTCATCCTCGGAAAATCAGGAAACGAAATGATTTCGGCGGACGACCATGCATCCTGGACTGGAACCATCAACTACGAAGTGGTCACAAGAATTTTGGGATCTTTCCCTCGTATCATCGAAGACTAGAGGATTTTATGTCAGAAAGACAAATTTATAATTGGAAAAATCATAGGCTAACTTACGTTAAACATAAATCACTCAATCCAAAGGCAAAAGAAACAATTGTCCTCATTGGTGGTTGGTGTTCTGCAGCTGGGTATTGGGGCCTAAACATTCCTTTTTTTCGTCAGCTTGGAGATGTCATCGAACTCGACTTAGTCGGTCATTATCCGGCAGAAATTTTTGACCAAAAAAAAGGACTCACCCTCCAAGATTTTTTAGAAACACAAGCACAAGGAATTTGGGCTTCGGCTGGTGAAAAAGACATCACCCTTGTGGGTCATTCGACCGGAGGGATGGCAGTTCTCGCCATTGCTTCTTTATTTCCACAAAGGATCAAACAAGTGATCTCCATTGCACCATTTGTCCACGGGCCCGTTCCTGGAATTTTAAAAATTGGGGTGGTGGGACTTAGAGCCAACTTAGGAAGTTTTTTTGACTTTGGATTTAAATTGGGTAAGTCCCTTCCCAAAGCCTTACAAATTGGATTTTCTTATGGGGTTTATGATTCTTCTGCCTTCCATGCAAGAGAAGATATCAAACAATTTCTCAAAGACTATAACCCACAATTTGAATGTTTGAATCCAAGACAAATTTTAATGATTTTAGAAATGTTAGATAGAACTGACATTCGCCCCATAGTTTTTGGAAACCAAGTTCCTACCCTCATCATGCGAGGAGAAGAGGATCCGATCATTCCAGGAAAACATGTGATGGAACTCGAAAGAACCACTCCTCATGTCAAAGCGGTTTTATTTTCTGAATGCGGACATTTTGTACACATGGAAAAAAAACAAGCCGCAGAAAAAGTGATGAAAGATTTTATTCTAATGAAAAAGGTCGCTTCCACAAAGAAGTCTTTTTTCTAAAACAAACGGTGATTTAAACTCGGAAGTTGGTTTCGAATTTCGCCTAACTTTTGCAAGTCGATTTCAGCAATAACAAATCCTTCTTCTTTGTCTATCTCATCTAAAATTTCTCCCCAAGGAGAGATGATGAGAGAATGTCCAAATGTTTTGCGATTTCCATGTGGGTCATGCGTTCCTGTTTGCCCAGGTGCGATGACATACATAAAATTTTCGATGGCCCGAGCACGAAGTAAAACATGCCAATGGGCCTCTCCCGTAGGAACTGTAAAGGCTGCTGGTAAAAAACAAAGTTCCACTCCTTTTTCAGAAAGTGCTCGAAATAACTCTGGAAAACGAATGTCATAACAAATGGCTGAGGAAATTTTTCCATATTCGGTTTGGATGACATCGGGAACCTTGCCTCCACTTTCTGTGGAATTGGATTCGCTATAATTGAATCCGTCTCCGACTACTGCATTGAAGAGATGGGCTTTGTGATACCGAAAGATTTCTTTGCCATTGGGATCAGCTAGGACAGCCGTATTAAAAACTTTTCCTGTAGGAGCCATAGTGGGAAATCCACCTCCAAGGAGATAGATCCCAAGGTCTTTTGCCGTTTCTCGTAAAAAGGCATTGGTCTCTTCTTCGATTTGGCCCAGGAGATTTTTTTTCTCAGATTCACTTCCCATAAAAGAAAAATTTTCGGGAAGGCCTATGACTTTTGCTCCCGCATTTGCTGCCTCTTCCACAAGTTGCCTACACTTAGTTAGGTTATTTGAGATTCTTGCTGTACTTGTGACTTGCACTGCGGCGGCTTTAAATTTCATTATCATAAATGAGGACTTTTATGAACCACCATTCCGAAAAAATCAATCATATCTTGGAAGCACTTCCTTATTTGATCAAATATTCTGGGAAAACCATTGTCATCAAGTATGGTGGGGCTGCCATGGTGGAAGAAGAATTAAAAGCATCTTTTGCTGAAGATATTGTACTCCTCAAGTATTTAGGGATCAATCCTGTTGTGGTTCACGGTGGTGGACCGGAAATCAATGCTCTAATCAAGTCTCTGAACCTCAATACCCAGTTCATTCGTGGCCATAGAGTCACGGATGAAGCCACAATGGAAGTGGTGGAGATGGTTCTTACAGGAAAAGTAAACAAACAAATTGTTTCTCTCATCCAAGAAAAAGGCGGAAAACCCGTTGGGCTCTCTGGAAAAGATGGAGGACTTGCCATCGCTGAAAAATACCTGATGGAAGTGGAAACGGAAGATGGAAAAGTCCAGAAAGTGGACTTAGGACTTGTGGGCGAAGTGACAGAAGTTGATCCCAATATTTTACTCACCTTACAACGTGAAGGTTTTATCCCTATCATCTCGCCAGTGGCAATGTCCAAAGAAGGACAAACTTTAAATATCAATGCAGATACCATGGCAGGAGCCATTGCCGAAGCACTGCATGCAGACAAACTCATTTTACTCACTGACACACCAGGCATCCTCATCGATGGCCAGTTGGTAACCGGTCTCAAAAAGGCTGACATTCACGGGCATATAAAAACTGGACAGATCTCTGGTGGCATGATACCAAAAGTAGAGTGTTGTTTGCGAGCCATTGACTCTGGAGTCAAAAGAGCCCACATCATTGACGGACGAGTTGCTCATTCCGTATTAATTGAAATTTTAACCAACCAAGGGATTGGAAGTTTGATCGAACAAGGATAGATTCGAATGCCTACTAAATTACTGACATTAGGTCTGATTTCAGACATCACTAGCCGCATCAATTCCCATGAAGATTTGGATACACTTCTTAGTGAAATTATGGGAATCACTCGGGATGTTTTACAAACCGAAGGTTCTTCCCTACTCCTCTATGATAAAGAAAACGATCAGTTGGTTTTTAATACAACTAGTGGTTTAAAAGAAGAATCTCTCGCTCACCTAACAGTTCCTAGGGGGAAAGGGATTGCAGGGATGGTTCTCGAAACTCTCAAACCAGAAATAGTCAACGATGCTACCAACGACCCAAGGATTTTTAAAGCCATCGACCAAACAGTTGGTTATGTTACAAGGAATCTACTTTGTGTTCCTATGATTGCCCAAGGTGAAGTACAAGGTGTACTCGAAGCAGTCAACTCTCTTGACAATCGTGATTTTAATCATACCGACATTAAAATTCTAAAATACCTTTCGAACCTTGCAGCCATTGCAGTCAAAAACCGCCTTCTCATTGATAGTCTCAATTTACGTGCTACCGAACTGAATGGTTTGTTTAAAATCTCCCAGGCCCTTGCCAATATCCAAAGTTCTGATGAATTTATGGATTTGGCAGTCAAAACCATTTCGGAAGTTTTACAAGTAGACCGGGTCACTCTTAACTTTGAAAAAATTGAAAAGAAAGGTCTCCCTAGATCAAAGTCCAAAGGATTTTCCGATCAAATCCATGACGAAGATGTGGAAGACCTACTTTTTGCAGACAAAGCGGATTGGATGTTCAAAGGCTACAAAATCATCACCGCCAATTCACCGCAAGGAATCCAACTCACACATAAGGGTCTATTCCAACACAGTATGATTCTTTTTCCCATTCTGAAAAACAAAGAATGGTTAGGTTCCCTAGTTGTTTCCGATAAAACATCTCGCACTAGGTTCGATGAGATGGACATTCGAATTCTACGAACTCTTACCAACCAAGTTGGAGAAGCCTACACTGCTCTACAAGTGAAGATACAAAGTGAACGTTTGAAAAACATCGACCGCGACATGCAAGTGGCTGCCATGATCCAAAAACATTCACTCCCTATCATTCCAAAACAATATTCACTTTTAGAGTTCGATACCTATTACCAAGCCTCAAGAGAAATTGGGGGAGACTTCTATGATATGGTGGTTCATGGAAAAGATGAGGTTTCCGTGATCATAGCAGATGTGTCTGGAAAAGGAACACCAGCTGCCCTCTTTATGGAATTTTCCAAAACGGTTTTACAACAAGAGGTTTCGAAAACCACTTCTACAAGTGAAGCTCTTTTTAACGCCAACCAAGTTTTACAAGATAAATCTGGTTTTCTAATGTTTGTCACAGCAATGCTTGTGCGAATCAATATGACAAAAAAAGAATTAACTTATTCTTCTGCTGGTCATAATTTACAAATCATCTATCGTAAAAAACATCATAAAATCCAACACCTCTCTGGCAAAGGCCAGCCACTAGGGATTGGAAATTGTGAATTCTCCGAACACACTGTGAGTTATTTGCCCGGAGATCTTTTGGTATTGTATACAGATGGTGTGACTGAAGCCATGAATATGAAAGAAGAACTTTTTTCAGAAGAAAGATTGGAATCAGTCATTTTATCTCATATCAACGATCCACCAGAAGTGATCAGACAAGCCATTCTACAAAAAGTAAGTGAATTTGTGGGAGAAGCAGAGCCACACGATGACCTTTCTCTCTTTATTATTCGTCTAAACTAGTAATAGAGGAGTTTTTATGAAACGCATTTTATATGCAATGGCAGTGACCTTACGTCTGGATAAACTGCACAAAGCCATGTTAGATGCTGTCATCGAAACACGTGTCAAAAACGCGTTACAAACATCTGACAAATTACGTAAAGAACAGGATCGTTTGCGAGAAAAAGAATTTCGCAAACAGATGGAAGACTTACAAAACAACCACAATAGCAGTTTTGAAAATTATAAATTAGAAACAGAAAATCTAATTCGTATTTTTAAAAACCAAATCCTTGTGGAAAAAAAGGAAGTTCTGAAAGAACGCGAAATCGTAAAAGAAATGCAACGCCAAGCTATGATTCGCGATAACAGATTCCAACATTACATTTTACGATTCAAAGAAATTTTGTTTGTAAACAAAAAGGTAGTGGAGTCCATCCAAAGTTTGGTCAAAGTAGAATCTAACATAGAAGATCTGTTATACGAAATTGATAACTATGATGAAAGTAAATTCATCAAAAAACCGGAAATGATTTTAGATACGGAATTTCTAAAAGAACTTCATAAAAAAGAAGAAGAGATCCGGGACAATATCCTTAAGTTTCAAAAAAAGGTAGAGAATAGCTGATCTAAAGATCAGCCTTTCGCCTTCATCGAGTTCGGTTGTCCCGTCGACGCGAGAAGCGCCCGCCACAAAGTACTCCTTTCTGGACGTAATACCTTTCTCTCCGCAATAGCAAGGGAAATCGGCATGACTGTAAACACATTGTTCCAAATCCCTACCACACAACCCGTCCTACCTGCAAAGGCGGCATGGACTGCATTTTGTGCCAGAAACCCACAAAACACGGAATCTTCGGCATTGGCAGGAACAGAACGAATGATATAACTCGGATCAATGTATTTTAGATTGAGACCCACACCTTCTTTTTTAAAGTATTCTGTAATTTTGTCTTTGATAAAAATCCCAATATCCGCCAACTTCTTGTTACCTGACTGGTCTTTTTCTCCTTTGTCTTCAAAGAACTTTTGCCCAGCCCCTTCGGCCAAAATCACAACGGCGTGACCGCGTTTTTGTACTCTCTCTTTAAGGACATTTAAGAAAGCGCCCTCTCCTTCTAAATCAAAATCAAGTTCTGGGATGAGGACAAAGTTTACGTTTTTAGATGCCAAAGCCGAGTTCACTGCAATAAAACCGGAATGACGACCCATGAGTTTCACAAGGCCAATTCCATTGGGTGCACCCTTTGCTTCTTCATGGGCACAGTTGACAGCCTCTACCGCCTTACTAAAAGCAGTCGAAAATCCGAACGTTTTTTGGACATAGTTGATATCGTTATCGATGGTTTTCGGAATCCCCACTATGGCGATGTCTTCTTTTCGTTTCCGCACTTCTTCTTGGATGGCCTGGGCCCCACGTAAGGTTCCGTCCCCACCAATACAAAACAACATCTTCACGCCATAGAGAAACAATGTATCCACCATATCTCCAATATTTTGGTTCCCCCGAGAGGATCCGAGAATGGAACCACCAAAGTTCATGATATGAGCCACCTTATCTGGTGTGAGTTCGACTGGCCTATGCCCGAATTTTTTCACGAGGCCTTCATATCCAAAAGGAAAACCCAAAATTCGGGGCACCTTGTACCGGTAATGGAGTTCCATCACTAAAGCACGAATCACATCATTGATTCCAGGGCAAAGTCCACCGCAAGTCACAATCCCTGCGGTGACTTCTTCGGGACGAAAGTAGATCTTTTCTTTGGGGCCGGCCTGTTCAAAGAATACAGGACTTGTCTCTACGGTTTTTTTAGCATCGGCTGGGCCGGAAAATATGGTTTGGAAAAGAACGACGGAGTTGTCTTCCGTCCAGTAGTCATACCCTGCTGGGTTGGGAATGGTGCAAGGGCCAAATTGTTCAACCTTGGTATCATTTTCATTCATTGATCAAACTTATAACAAAAAAAGAGAGAGAGGAAAGCAAATTTCATTGCCAAACTAAGGAAAAGAAGGCAGAAATGCTTTTAGATGCTAAAAAAGACAGTATTACTTACCCTTCTCGTCACCATCGCGAGTTACAGTCTTTTGGCACAGGGTCTACCCTTCTTTTCGAGTTATTCCTTTTCAGACCCTAAAGCTTCTTTATTCCAAGTTGGCGGTTCACATAACGGGAATTTGGCGATTCTTATCCCATTTCGTTTCCCGAAAGAATTGGAACTTGGTTATGATGGTAATCTTCCCAAATCAGATGATCCCATAGCTGGAATTCAAATTTTTTCTTCAGTCATTCCTTTTTCTACAACCAATCCTTACCGCAATCCAGAGGGTAACTTTGATGTAAGGCCAGAGAGAATGAACTCGGCCATCCTTTCTTACCAACCCAATGTCACATATGTATATTACAGAAATGGATTTACCTTTGATCTAGGACTAAGTATGGGAATGTCAATGAACCAAGGTGCTTCCGGGTATGTGGATGTGGCCGAGTCAAAGGTGCGAATCAAATACCGCCTCAATCGAAACTTGTTTTCCTTTATCAAAAACTCTCGTTGGGAACTCTTCTTACAACTCTCTGAACTCCACCGTTTTGATAACGACATCAATAACCGTCTCAATACATCCATTCGAGCCCAAGAACCTTCCAGAACCAACTTCGTAGGAAGACAAGTTTACATCACACCAGGGATCAGTATTTCCAATAGCAATTTAACCTTTGAAGGTATGGTGCGAGTTCCTCTCAACGCCAGAGAAGCAGGTCGCACCTTGGACGAACTTTGGGCTCCAGAGATCCAAGGAAACTTAGGCCTCAAATACTATATGCCTGTAGCAGCTTCCTCTCACTCAAATTGAGTGGATTAACTCTGGGTTAACCCTTCGTTAACTTCCATTCAAAACTAGCTAAACTCACCACCACCATCATTTCCAAAACAAAATAAATTTCACATAGAATCGTAGTTTGGCCTAAATTCATAACCAGATAAAACATAGTGAAAGCGCAGTATAAAAAATTGGCGATCGCAACTACTCGTAAATAAAATTTCCACTGAAAAGGATTTAAAACGCAACATAACAAAGAATAAACGGCATATACAAAAGGTAAAATTGATAAAGTATACAATGTGTTTATTGGCATTCCGAGTAAATCCACATACAAAGGAAGGACGAGAGAAAGTAATACTCCCGAAAGGATGGCACCTAGACCATCGATTAAAAAAATATACTTTGGATTGTTTTTTAAAAACTGAATTTGTGAATTCATAAATTGATTTATTTTTCCTTTGGGCACATCGAATCTGATGTGATACCAGAACCCAATCTTATAACGACCGGGCTCTACGCTTCAATCTTTCCAATATGATGTTTGTATCGATCACTTTTCTATTTAGGAAAGGATTTTCGCTTCGATCCCTTGTGCGGGACTTTACCCTTTACTCACAAATCGTTTCCAAGACAAATCCACATCCATCTTAGAAATGTTTTCTTTTTTCCTGGAAATTCGAAATTCGTGATCCTTCCAAACAATCATGGTTTCTTCCGTCGGGCAACTGGCTTCCCCACAACTCACTTCTAAAATTTCAAGTTCCGTTTCTTTGGGTATATTGGTATAATCCTGTAACCAAGTGGCAAGTTTGGAATGGAAAGAAAACCCATCACCTAGCGTTCCTTTGGCGACAGATTTCCACCCATGGTTGTGGTTGTTTTGAATGAAACTCAACTGAACCCTCCGTCTCTCTCAAGTCTTACACTGACTCTTTAAGACTTAGACTTACGAGAAGGATCATAGTTGAGAATCGGTGACAACCAACGTTCCACTTCTGAAATTTCCATTTCTTTATCTTTAGAGTAATTCACTACTTGGTCTTCGTTGATTTTTCCAATGGCAAAATAACGAGATTCCGGATGTGAGAAATAATACCCGCTCACACTACTTGCCGGCCACATTGCACAGGATTCGGTGAGTTGGATGCCTGCATTTTTTTCCACATCCAATAGTTTCCAAATTTTCTTTTTTTCCGTATGGTCAGGGCAAGCGGGATAACCAGGAGCCGGACGAATCCCACGATACTTTTCTCGGATCATATCTTCTCTGGAAAGATTTTCAGTCCTTCCAAATCCCCATTCTTCCCGCATTCTATGGTGCATATACTCGGCAAACGCTTCTGCAAATCGGTCAGCCAGTGCTTTTACCAAAATGGCATTGTAATCATCTTGTTTGGATTCGTAAGTTCTAGCCAATTCTTCGATTCCATGACCGGCCGTTACGGCAAAATATCCAATATAATCGTTTTTCTTTTTATCTTCGGGAGCAATAAAATCCGCCAAACTATAGTTTGGTTGGCTTGTCATTTTTACCGTTTGTTGACGTAACATCGGATACTTTCCCAAAGACTTGGTTTTAGAATCATCTTCGAAAATTTCCACAACTTCCCCATGAGAAACAGCAGGGAACATTCCTACAACCGCCCTCGGTTTGAGATTTGGATTTTCCAACATCTCTTTTAAGATGATTTGGGCATCATTAAAAAGAGATGTGGCTTCTTTTCCTATCACTGGGTCTTTGAGGATTTGAGGGTATCGGCCTTTTAATTCCCAAGCCAAAAAGAAAGGAGACCAGTCAATATAAGAGAGTAAATCCTTCAAACTCACGTCGTCAATTTTTTGTACTCCCGTAAAACTTGGCTTTGGTGGAGTATAAGAATCCCAATCGGCAGAAAATTTGTTTTTAATTGCATCTTCAATTGGTAAAATATTTCTTTCGTTTTCTCTGGAATAAAATTCTTCACGAATTCGTGATTGTTCTTCTACTACCTGTTTTGCATAATCCACTGCTGTTTGTGGATTGAGAGCACTGTTCATCACGTTCACAACACGAGACGCATCCATAACATGAAGGACAGGTTTGGAATACTGCTCGGCAATTTTCACTGCCGTATGTGCGGGGGAAGTTGTGGCCCCACCAATGAGAAGAGGTACTTGGAATCCTTGGCGTTCCATCTCTTTGGCCACATACACCATTTCATCAAGCGACGGTGTGATAAGACCCGATAGACCAATGGCCGCCACATTTTCTTTTTTTGCAGTTTCTAAAATTTTTTCACAAGGAACCATCACTCCGAGATCAATCACCTCATAGTTGTTACATGCCAATACCACCCCAACGATATTTTTTCCAATATCGTGGACATCTCCCTTTACAGTAGCGATAAGGAATTTGGCTTGTTTACTTTCGTCTTTTTGGTTCCGCTTTTCTTCCTCCATAAAAGGAAGTAAGTAAGCCACGGCTTTTTTCATTACCCGTGCACTTTTTACTACTTGGGGAAGGAACATCTTTCCGGCACCAAATAGTTCCCCTACCACTTTCATTCCATTCATGAGTGGCCCTTCGATCACTTCAAGAGGTCTTGCAAAACTAGTACGAGCTTCTTCTGTATCTTGGGTGACGAATTCATCAATCCCTTTGACAAGAGCATGCGTTAGGCGTTCTTCCACAGAACCACTCCTCCACACATCATCTTTCTTTTGGACTTTGGCTTCTCCATGGAAACTTGCCGCGGCCTCAATCATCCGTTCTGTGGCATCTGGTCTACGGTTGAGAATGACATCTTCCACAAGTTCCAAAAGATCTTTTGGGATCTGTTCATAAACTTCTAACATCCCTGCATTGACAATGGCCATGTCCATACCTGCTTGGATGGCGTGGTATAAAAATACCGAATGCATGGCTTCACGAACTGGATTGTTTCCGCGAAAGGAAAAAGAAATATTACTGAGACCACCAGATACTTTCGCACCAGGACAAACTTTTTTAATCTCACGAGTGGCTTCGATAAAATCCATCGCATAATTATTATGTTCTTCGATTCCTGTGGCAACAGTGAGAATGTTTGGATCAAAGATAATATCCGTTGGATCAAAATCTAATTTTTCGACAAGTAGGTCATAAGCCCGTTTACAAATGCGAACCTTATCATCTTTAGTTGCCGCCTGCCCTTGTTCGTCGAAGGCCATTACGATCGCTGCCGCTCCAAACCTTTGGATGGTGCGCGCATGGTCTAAAAATACCTCTTCCCCTTCTTTCAAAGAGATTGAGTTGACAATAGGTTTTCCTTGGATGCATTTCAAACCCGCAAGTAATACCGACCATTTGGAAGAATCCACCATAAACGGAACCCGTGCAATGTCAGGTTCCCCTGCAATTAAGTTCAAAAACTTTGTCATAGAGGCCTCTCCATCTAGGAGTGCTTCATCAAAGTTGATATCAATAACGTTAGCACCAGCTTGGACTTGTTGTAAGGCAACTTGCACGGCTTCTTCAAAATTTCCATCTAAGATGAGTTTTTTGAATTTAGGAGATCCAGTGACGTTGTTTCTTTCTCCCACATTGATGAACCCTTGTTCTTTGGTCAGTTTCAAAGGTTCAAGTCCTGCAAACGTACTGAGTTTGGGTTGTTCCTTTAAAGGACGAGGAGCGATGGAAGCCACTGCTTCTTTGGCTGCACGAATGTGTGCAGGAGTTGTCCCACAACAACCACCAACGATATTTAAGAAACCTGCTTCTGCAAAATTTTTCATCCAACCACCAAACTCTTCTGGAGTTTGGTCATACCCACCGAAGGCATTCGGAAGACCCGCATTCGGATAACAAGATACATAACAATCAGCCACACGAGATAGTTCCTCGATATAAGGACGCATCTCTCCTGCACCGAGCGCACAGTTAATGCCCACAGCTAGTGCTTTTGCATGTTTGATAGAAATATAAAATGCTTCCCCTGTTTGGCCAGAGAGAGTTCGACCAGAGGCATCGGTAATGGTGACAGAAAGGACAACGGGAATTCTAATTCTACGTTCTTCAAATACTTTCTCAATCGCAAAGATACATGCTTTTAAGTTTAATGTATCAATATTTGTTTCTGGTAAAAGTAAATCCACACCACCATCAAGAAGTGCCGAGACCTGTTCATAAAAACAATCCACTAACTCATCAAAGGTGACAGCACGAAATGCCGGATTATTCACATCTGGCGAAAGGGATGCTGTTTTTACTGTTGGCCCAATGGATCCTGCAATGAACACATCCGTTTTCCCTGTTTTTTCTTTGAATTTGGCCACTGCATTTTTGGCACAAGAAACCGCAGCTAAGTTTAGATCCCGAACCGCCGATTCCATTTGATAATCTGCTTGGGAAACAATATTAGAACTAAAGGTATTTGTTTCAATGATATCGGCTCCTGCCTCCAAATATTCCAAGTGGACAGACTCAATGATATCCGGGCGAGTGATGGCTAAAACATCGTTGTTCCCTTTAATGGAACAAGGCCAATCCTTAAAACGATCCCCACGAAAATCGTCTTCCTCCAAAGAATGTCTTTGGATCATGGTACCCATAGCACCATCTAAAACGAGAATCCTCTCGTTTATTAATTTTAAAAGGGATTTTGCAGAAGGATTGGTATATTCAAATTTCATATTATTATATCAGTATATAGGGAAAAGAGTATATGGCCGAAAGACCACATACTCTAAAAATCAATTATTTACTCGGATCGGAACACTTTGCACCTTTGAGAGGTGGTTTAGTGGTAACAATTACCGGGAATTTGGTTGCTTCTTTTGCATTTACTTCAATCGAAGGTTTGTGTTTTTCCGGAACATCATAGTCAGGAAAAATCGCATCAATCGGACATTCATATTGACAAGCATTACAATCAATACAAGTGTCTGGATCAATGTACAGAGTGTCCGGAGCTTCATGAAAAGCTTCTACGGGACAAACTGCTGCACAACTCGTGTATTTACAATCGACGCAAATTTCAGTTACAACATAAGCCATGAGAAACTCCATTGCCCTTCTTGAATTTTATCAAAAAGGGCGATTTTTTTAGTATCGGTAGTGGTCTGGTTTGTACGGACCTTCGAGTGGAACACTGATATAATCAGCTTGTTTTTGAGAGAGTTTTGTCAAACGAACTCCCAACTGCTCCAAATGAAGTGCCGCTACTTTTTCATCTAAATGTTTTGGAAGGCGGTAAACACCTAACTCATATTTTGTTGTGTAAAGTTCGATTTGAGCCAATACTTGGTTTGTGAAAGAACTAGACATTACAAATGATGGGTGACCAGTCGCGCATCCAAGGTTTACCAATCGACCTTCTGCAAGAACGATGATCGATCTTCCATTAGGGAAAGTGTATTTATCAACCTGTGGTTTGATTTCTTTTTTGATCACATCTTTTTCAGCATTCAAACGAGACATTTGAATTTCTGTATCAAAGTGACCAATGTTACAAAGGATTGCACCGTCTTTCATCGCTTTCATGTGTTCGAGTGAAATGATATCATCATTTCCAGTTGCAGTCACAATGATGTCTGCGTTTTCAATCACATCTTCTACACGAAGAACTTGGTATCCTTCCATAACCGCTTGAAGAGCACAAATTGGATCAATTTCAGTCACAATCACTCGTGCACCAAAGTTACGAAGAGAAGCAGCAGAACCTTTCCCTACATCCCCGTATCCACAAACAAGTGCTACTTTTCCAGCGAGCATCACGTCTGTTGCACGTTTGATTCCGTCAGCAAGTGACTCACGGCAACCGTAAAGGTTATCGAACTTAGATTTTGTTACAGAGTCATTTACGTTGATTGCAGGGATTTTCAAAGTTCCCGCTTTCAATTTTTTATGAAGTGCAATGACACCTGTAGTTGTTTCTTCAGAAACACCTTTGATGTCTGCTAGAAGTTGTGGGTATTTTTCATGAATGTAATGAGTTAGATCATGACCGTCATCAAGGATCATGTTTGGTCCTTTTCCACCGTCAAAAAATAGTGTTTGTTCAATACACCACCAGTATTCTTCTTCTGTTTCACCTTTCCAAGCAAATACAGGAATTCCTGCTTTTGCAATGGCTGCTGCTGCATGGTCTTGTGTTGAAAAAATGTTACAAGAGGACCAACGAATGTCAGCACCTAATGCAGCCAAGGTTTCAATTAAAACCGCTGTTTGGATTGTCATGTGAAGAGATCCACAAATTCTAGCACCTTTCAGTGGTTTAGAAGTTCCGAATTCTTTACGTAGAGCCATTAGGCCCGGCATTTCTTTTTCTGCCAAAATGATCTCTTCTCTTCCCCATTCTGCAAGAGAGATATCCTTCACTTTAAATGGCAATCTTTCCGATTTTGTTTCAGTTGCTGTGGACATAGTGTCCTCCTTATTCCTTTGTTGCTTTGATAGTTAAAATTTTAAAACTTGATTCTGTTTGGATCTCATTCATTGACCCGACTCTAAAACCTGCATTGGATAACCAAGACTCAAATAATTCTGGTTCAAATCCGAGCCAGAGGTCTGCAAAATTATCCCGCATAAACTCTGCATTGTGTTTTGCTAAATCTACAATACACAAAACTCCACCTGGTTTTAATACCCTTGCCACTTCTTCGAGTACAGTAGGTGGATGAGAGATATGGTGCATCACCATTGAAGCGACCACCGCATCACAAGAGTTAGTAGTTAATGGCAAATGTTCCATTGGAGTTTGGATGAGACTCACACTCGGATTTTTTCCGTAATGGGAAGATGCATTTTCAATCATCTTTGAAGAATTATCCACTCCAATCACATGTTTGGATTTATTGAGAAGAAAAGGGATAAGACCACCAGGTCCACAACCCAAATCCAAAATATTTTCACATAAGGGCAGTTCTTGTAAAATCCAAGACCTATACAGTTTGGGATGGAGAGTCTCTTCTTGTAATTTTTCCCAACTTTCGGCCACACCATCAAAGAAGGATTTGGATTTCCTTTCTCTATTTTCTAGAATTTGGTGTACCATTTTTTGATCCCTTTCTCTAGAAGGCAGATCTTCTTTGTATGATAACAATAGTTTGGTGAGCTCTAGAGGAAATTTAAGATCGGACTCTTCTTCTTCCGGAAGAAAACTATAAACCAAACTTCCTTCCCTTCGAGAAGATATGAGCCCAGCTTCCGTTAGAATTTTCAAATGGCGCGAGATCCGAGATTGTCCCATCCCGAGAATTTCCACCACTTCATTCACAGAAAATGCCCCAAAACTGAGGATATGCAGGATCCGAATCCGAGTTTCATCGGAAATGGCCTTGGAAGCAACGAGCAAGTGGCCGGAAGGCCTAGACTGCAAAAGGGTTTCTGTTGCCATAACCAAGATATCTACATATCAAGAAATCTTGATATGTAGTGTCCGGCAAGCATTTTTTGGCCTTTTTTTTCGACAAAAGGCCTAAAACGACTCCGGTTACGAGATTTTAAAGAAGTTGATCTTCCTTTTTAGAGTTTCTGCCAAATTCGCAATCCCATTGGAAGTGGCTGTCATCTCTTCGAGTCCCGCCGCTGTGCCTTGAGTAAGATCGTTGATGCTAAAGATGGCCTGGGCCACTTCCCCGATCGCATTTTTCTGTTCTTCCATAGAAAGGCGGATGGCTTGACTGATTTGGTTCACCTTATCCACTTCTTCACCGACCTTTTGGTTGATGATGAGCTGCTCACGTGTGCTTGTTTCAATGGAATCCGTCATTTCATTGAAAGAACTAACCCCTTGGATGATCCTTTGGATGAGAGAGATGGTGGTTTCGATGTTCTCCCTACCGCTTTCAATTTCCTTTTCATTGGCCTGGATGAGTTCTCCGATGTCGCCAATAGACATGGCAGTTTTTTCCGCTAACTTCCCAATTTCGTCAGCAACAACTGCAAACCCTCTTCCATAAACCCCTGCTCTTGCGGCTTCGATTGCCGCATTTAACGCAAGTAAGTTGATTTGTTCCGAGATATTATTGATGATTTCAATCACACTTCCAATTTCTTCCGAACTATTGCTGATTTTGGTAATGGAATTTCTCATGGAATCTAACGAAGTTTGGCCAGATCTTGCTTCTTCGGAAATTAAAGTCACATCTTGTGAAGCTTTTCCTACTTGCTTACCTGTAGCTTCAATCAAACTAGAAAGTTCTGCCATTTTTAGTTTCAAAAAATCAACTTTGCGAAATTGGTCTTCTGCCTGTGCATCCACGTTTTGAACGGCTGCGGAAATCTCTTCGATCGAAGCAGAGATTTCTTCGGCAGAGGCTGCTTGTGTTTGTGCATTAGAAGATAACATATTCAGTGAAGCTGACATTTGTTCTGCGGAAGATGCCAAATCTTCTGAAAAAATTTGGTTGGATCCCACGACTTCAGAAATTTGTTTTAAAGTGGCATTGAGACCACGAGCCAGTCTTGCAAATTCATCGGAAGATTCCAATTTTGCATTGTGACGAAGGTCACCGATTTCGATATCTTGCAGAATTTTCCCAATGGTTTTCATCGGCCTGAATCTTGCTGTAAAAAGTGAATATATGGAGATTGCTATAAAAATAGCCCCTACCAAACTAATGATTGTTAGCCCTCTTAATGCGGATATACTTTCCACTTCTATTTCTTTTAAATCAATTGTGGAAAAAAATTGGAGACCATATTTTTCACTTACTTTTCTTCGGAGTAAAAAAGTAGATCCTTCCCAAGGATTGCGAAAAGAATCAGATTCCCCAGCATTTTTTGCAAGTTCCTCAAATTCTGAATTTTTGAAACTATGCATTAAATATTTTGGATTGGGATGATAAACCATATTAGATTGTTTATCCAAAAGAAAGGAATAACCAGTAGTTCCAATTTTTACATTTTTTAGGAAGGATTCCATTGCCTTCCCTACTAAAAATGGCATCCCGGCCATCCCGATGACAGTCCCGTTTGCATTTTTTACAGGGCTTGTGACCATAATCACAATACTTCCGTTAATCGGAGATTTCACAGCCACACCCACATGAATTTTTCCTTCTTTGGCTGCTTGAATATTTTCTAAAACTTCCTGATTGGCACCAAGAGAATAACCCACACTTGCACCACCCGGTAGGCCCGAGGCAACAATGGGAATTCCTTCATCAAAGGATGCGATAAATGCATTTTCCAATAACAATTGCGAATCTTCTAAAACTTTGGAAAGAGTAGGTTCTGCCAGTTTGTATTGTTTAGTTTCGAGAGCTGTTTTTATGACGGGTAATTCCACCAAAGCTTTTAAATTGTTTTCAAGAGATTCAAAATAAACATGAATCCCTGCTTCATTACTTTGGTTAAAGTTGTACAATTGGTTTGAGAATGCTTTTTCTAGAGATTTTGCATTTGTATTAAAGGCAAAAATCAAAAGGAAAATAGAAAGTATCATCACCATAATAGAAAACATAATAGGAACTGTGTTTCTTAAGTTTCTATAGTAAGGTGTGATTCGTTCTTTTAAATCTACTTGGAGGATTTCATCTTCCAAAACCAAATGGGATGCCTTTTCCAAAAAAACAAACGAAAAGATTACATTGAGTAGGGCTGTTAGAATTAAGATACAAATTATATAAAAGGAATCCGACTTACTGGTCTCCGGAAGATACATCATGGGGCCAACCACAATCGGAAAAGCCAATAGCCACTGGATACTTCCCGTGACAGCACCAACCACTGGCATTTTTGCAATTAAGTCCCAAACAGCTACATAGGTTTCTGGTTTTTTTTCCGTTTGTGATTCTAACTCAATTAACCCGTGTTTAATGGCATTTAGTTTTTTAGGAAAAATAAACGCAGGTAAAATGAGACTGATCAGACCTGCCGCGATAGCAGAACCAATAAAGGTTTTGATTTGAGTCGGACTTAAATCGACATAAAACAGAATGAGAGAAATTCCAATTGGAACCACGACTCCCAAGGAGAAAACTTGGGAAGCCAGAGTGAAGGCGCGGGAGTATCTTTTGTATAAATTCATTGCAACTTAGACCTAATACGAAGGGTAAATTCAGCGATTCGTACGGCAAGGTTTTATGGATTTCCCCGAAGATTTCCTAAAAGGAGACTTTGACTCCCAAGTTGGCAGAATAGAGATCCTTTCCTCCATACAAACCTTCGGCAATGACCTTTACTAAGAAGATATCCAGTTCCAAACCAACAATCCCGTATCCAATCCCTCTTTTGGAATGGGACTCACCAGAGGCACGAAACCCAAGAGTGGCATTCGGATTTTGGGCCAGGAGTTCTTTATCTAAAGCGGCTTGGTATTCTCTGGGGAGTTCCAAAGGAAGTGTGTCATTCAATGTGACGAGGAATGGTCCCCGTCTTGATAGAGAAGCAGAATTACTTCCTGAATTCCAGCTATAACCCCCTCCCACAATCACATTCGCAATCCAGAATACTCCGATTCCAGTACGTAAGTCTACATTTGTAGTCTGAACCTTGGTATTAAAAACAAAATTGGTATCCCCACCCCACTTTCCTTTCACACCTTGGAATTCAATTTGAGCAGCTTTCCCTTCTAGGTAACTAAGACTCATGTTTTGTTCCATTACATGATGTCCAACTCCCACATTGATTCCATTCCAAGTGATGAGGTTCATTAAAAAACCTTCTTTTTCAACCAATTGGTAACGCAACATACCACCATACGAGCGTACGGCGATACGACCTTCATAGTTTTTATTATTGGAAGCAGCTTGGATTTGGTCTTGGGAAACCGCAACATTCATACCGTGGAGGAAAATTCCAAACCTACGGAGAAAACTTTCATCAGAGGCTCCAATCAACCATCCAGGATTGATGTCCAAGTGGAAGGAAGGAATCACAGCTCCACCTACGTTAGGAAGTTTTGGATATTTGATATAATTGTCTTGGATTTGGATGTCATCTTTTTTGTATCCGGCAGCAGAGGCACTGACACCAAATTGGATCCGACGTACGGTTCCTGTTCCAATATTACTTGCTCCCACATTGGCAAGAAAACCAGCTTCTAAATTGGTTTTGAGTACTTCGTTTAAGTAGCCCGTTTCAAACTTTTTAAGGGAACCATTCCCCGCTTCAGTGAGTGGAGCTGGTAAAAAACTACAAGCCGATCCTTCACATGTAAATTGTGCATACAGTTCCGATTGGGACAGACTTGTGACAAATACGAGTAGAAGTAGCAGATTTCGCAAATTCATATAGATCCTTAATTCTCTACCTGGTTTCAACAATTGGAAAGAAAAATTCTCTCTCAAACAGACACTTCTTTTGCTTTTTTTGCCGTACTAATCCAAAAAACACCCGTGAGTACGAATAAAGTACCAATGCTATGTAGTAAAGTAATGGGTTCATCCAGTAATAAGTAAGCAAGGAAAAGAGTCGACATTGGTCCGACAGAACCCACTATAGCAGCTGTTTTGCTGCCAACTCGTTTGATTCCCTCGGAAACAAAAACAGCAGGAACCACAGTGTTGACTGTCCCCATAACAAATGCCAAAACATAAAATGACAATGGTTGGATGAGTTCCTTAGAAGTTCCAAAAATCGCAAAATGAATGAACACTGCAAAGGATGAGATGATGAGTGCCCAGGCTGTAAATTTTCTTGCACCTAACTTTGGGATAATGGAACCACTTCCCATCAAATAAATAGCATAAGTCAGTGCCGATAATAAAATAAAAAAAGCACCTAAACTTACATCCTTAGCAGATCCCAATTGGACATCCTGTCCATAGGCTAAAAAAACACCTGTATAAGTTAAGATAAGAGAAAATACTTCTCTTGTATGGATTTTTTTCTTTAAGAATAAAAAAGAAAGAAGAACAACAATCGTGGGATAAATAAATAGAATGATTCGTTCGAGACCAGCGCTGATGTATTTGAGTCCTAAAAAGTCAAATAAACTGGCAAGGTAATAACCTACCACTCCCATAAAGATAACATTAAAGATATCTTTTTTAGTGAGAGAAGTTTTACCTTCTTCCTTTTCTGCTTTCCAAGCCATCCAAACCAAAAAAGGAAATGCAAATACCATTCGGAAAAAAAGTGACCCAATGGCAGAAATTTCATACCGATAAGTCAACTTAACAATTACGGCTTTCGCGCTAAATAAAAGGGCTCCGATAAGAACTAAAACCACACCTTTCCATTCTGTATTTGTATTTTCTTTCACTTTAGCCTATCCTGAAATCATAAGGAAATCCCGATAGTTTTATTGAATGAAACTAACTTTGATTTTGGGAGTATTTCTGGTTTTTGGTTTTGCCCTTCTCGCGGAGGTTACAGAAGAAATTTCGAAACCCTTACTCCGAGTTTTCCCCACCTTCCGACCGGAAGAATGTGAAGACTGGGCCATTCGCCCTTTCATTTGTAAAAGATGTTTATGGGAAGGAAAACGGTATGCGCAGGAAATTCGTTTTTATGAAGACGGGCCTTACCGAACACACGGCTGTTACAAGGAACCTGGGGGATTTGAAAGTTTAGAAGAGGAATCAAAAACCGGGAAAACTAGTTCCCGGTAGGATTTTAAAAAAAATTATTTTTTTACACAACCCATAATGCCAGCAAAACCTGGAGCATTTTTCAAACAGTTTGGATCAAATTTTCCTTCCATACACTGATCGATCATTTTTTGTTTACCTTGTTGCAATCCTGCGAGAACTGGTGCTGCTGCTGGATTCTTTTTAGCTTCTTCTTCAATTTGAGTGAATGTGCTAGCGAGAGCCGACTCACACTCTTCTTGGGTATAAACTTTGGATTTACAATTAGCCAAGAAAAGCCCGAGAGCGAGCGCCAGAATGAGGGATTTTTTCATGAAAAACTCCGATACATAGATTTCATGATAACTTCTTTTTTAGAAAGGGATTTGAAAAGAAAAAAATGATCCACCATATTGCCATCGGAACTCCGAATCCTTCCCATTTAGCCGCATTTTACCTGAAAATTCCCGGCGCAAAACAAATCCGAGAATTTCATTATCCTTCTGGGCTTTTGCGTTCCGTTTGGATCGAGTTTGGCCAGGTCATTCTTATGTTAGAAGAAGGTGAAAAAAAATCCTCTCGCGCCCTTGTTTTTGCCCTGGAAAAAAATAATCATTCAGATTGGACCCAGTTTCTATCTCAAATAGAAATCCAAAATCAAACAGAGTATACTGTTTACTTCTTAGATACGGATGGGAATTTACTCGGCCTAAGCAATTACCCGGAAAAACTCTCACTCAATTAAGAAATGAGTTGAGAAAACACCGAAGCTAAATATGGTAACAATTCACTTAGGGAAGAATATCCAAAAGAATGAACATCAAACAGAAGTTAGCTTTAGGCACATCAGTCATTACACTGTTTTCATTAGGAATCATCCTCACCCTCATCTCTTATGTCATATATCATAATGCCAAAGAAAATGCTCTGGAAAATATCTCTGTCCTTGCTGATAAAATCTCTCTTGATGTTGGTGATTATCTTTCTGCTCCCTTAAACGAAGCCTATCTTCTGAAACAAATTTTACAAGAGCCAAATCTATTAGATAGAGACAGAATTTTTAAGATTTTGAATGTAATGACTGCTTCCAACGAATCTATCTTAGGAACTTATGTTGTTTTTGAACCGAATGCTTTCGATGGGAAAGACTCTAACTATCGTAATGCGAATTTTCATGATAATACGGGAAGACTCATTCCCTATTCAGTAAAATCCAATGGAAAAATCATCATTGAACCAGTGGTAGGTTCAGATCTTCCTGAATCGGATTTTTACCAACTCCCCAAAAAAAACAAAAAGGTAGAACTCATTCCTCCTTTTGATTATAAAGTGGATGGTAAAGAAGTCACTATGATTTCTCTCGTTTATCCAGTACTTAGAAACCAAAGTTTTGTGGGCATTGCCGGCGCCGACCTTTCCTTAGAAACCATCCGAACCTACCTTCAAAATTTAAAAATCCTAGAGGGAGCAGTAAAAATTACCCTCGTAGCAAGTAATGGGTATGTACTTTTTAATGGCCTAACACCGGAAACCAAAGATGTACATTGGCAGGACAAAGATGATCCTTATGTGAATTTGGCGATGACTTCCCGCCAAAGGCAAAATTATTCCGACTCTGACTACTTTCATGTGAGTTTGCCCATTCATCTTGTGGAAAATACAGCTCCTTGGACACTCCGAGTTTCCTATCCACAAGAAAAGATCACAAACGAAATCCAATTTATCTTTTGGATTGCTTTAGGCCTTGGAGTCACAGGAATTCTTTTTTCTACTCTAGCCAATATCATTATCTTTCGGAAACTAGTGGATAGTAGACTTCAAACATTGATTGCATTTACGAAAGATGCAGCGAGTGGAAACCTCTCTAAAGAAATCAATGACAACCAGAAAGATGAAATTGGAAATTTAGTGGAAGCTGTAATCGCAATGATTGCAAACATTCGCCATATCTTAAGTGTTGCACAAACATCCGGGACAGAATTGACAGAAACTTCGAAATTTATGGAGAACACAATCATCGAACTTTCTGACTTAGCACAAAGCCAAGCTGCCTCTTCCGAAGAAGCCAGCGCCACTGTAGAAGAACTGAATGCTTCCTCCGAAACCATCAATTCCAATGTGGTACAAGCTGTAGACAATTCTAAATCCATTCACAATTCCTTATTATCCATCCAATCACTTGTACAAAACATAACAACAGAAGTGGAATCCTTTGGACAAATTGCTGTCCTTGCCAATAAAAAAGCAGAAGAAGGACGGAATATGGCAGGACTTACTTCGAAAGCCATTGAAGAAATCCAAGAAAAGTCACTGGCGATCACTGAATTTTCAGAGGTAATTTCGAATATATCCGAAAAAACCAGCTTACTTGCGTTAAATGCCGCGATTGAAGCCGCACGCGCTGGGGAATCAGGGCGTGGATTTGCTGTGGTGGCAGAAGAAATTTCTAAACTCGCCGCACAAGCAGCGGAGTCGGTTTCACAAATTAATACCCTATCAGAAGAGGCATTGGATTCCATTCAAAACGGAGGAACACAAGTCACAAATCTCATTGATCTTTTACGAGAAATCATCAAAGAAGTTTCTGTTATTTTTGAAAAAGCAAAAGAGATAGTCCCACTCATCCAAGATCAAAAAACAAAAACAGATCAAATTTACGAGGAAATTGAAGAAATTACAAGTCTTGTAGAATCCATCCAACAATCGACGGAAGAACAAAAAAGAGCCACATTTGAACTATCAAATATGACAATTAACATTTCCAACGGTTCACAAATCCTCTCGGAACAATCAGAAACCATGTCAGCCAACTCTCTTCGCATGACAGGAATTAGTTCCAAGATTTCTGATGTTCTGTTAAAATTCAACTTGTAGGCAACTTATGAGCATCAAAAAGAAAATCATCCTTATTTCACTGGCCGTCATTTCCATTATTATCGCTGGGATTATGGTGATTTTGTCTCTTGTTGTTAGATCAACTTTACTTCATAATATGGGAGAAGATACCGAATACATTTCTTCAAAAATTGTCAGCGACATTTCTCATACTTTGAAAGCGCCAATGAATAAAACTTTCGCCATTCGTAAGTCCTACGAAGACGGGTTCATAAACTCGCGACCAGTTGCCATTCGTTATCTAAAACATTTAATCCAAGAAAAAGACATCGCCTTCGCAGTTTATTGTGCCTTTGAACCCAACGCATTTGATGGAAAAGATTCTGCCTATAAGGGGGCAGCCAGCCATGACATATCAGGCCGTTTTATTCCTTATATCTTTAGAGATGGTGCAAAAATACTTACTGAACCTTTAAAAGATTTGGATGATCCGATCAAAGGTGAATACTATCAAAAACCTAAGAAAAAATTAATCACAAGCATAACTTCACCTTATATTTATAAGGCGGGTGGAAAAGATATTTTTATCGTTTCGATTATGGAACCCATTTTACGTAACGGTAAATTTATTGGGATTTCTGGAATTGATATCAGCCTTAACACCATTAAAGAATATTTGGATTCACTTAAGTTTGCAGATGGAGAAGGTAAAATCACCCTTGTCTCCGACAATCATTTGGTTTTATATGATGGTTTTACTAATCTATCGGAAGGGTTAGACTTTCGTTCTGCCGCCGACCCATCTTTTTATGAAAGATTAAAAAACAAAGACAAATCCATCTATACTTACAATGGGTTTTACCATGTTGCGGTCCCTATCACAATCATTGAAGGAAATGATCCTTGGTTTGCCAGAATTTCGATCCCAGAGTCACAAATACAATCCACGTTAAACTCTATCCTGATCACAACCATAACTCTTGGGATTTTGGGTGTGATCCTTTCTACTCTATCCATTTATTTTAGTTTCCAAAGGTTGGTGGATCGAAGGATTAAAGCCATCAACCTATCCACAGAAAAAGTTGCAGCCGGTGATTTACGAGAGTCCATCGTGATAGACCAGTTAGATGAGTTGGGAAGTATTATGGTAAGTTTAGGCAAAATGATTGAGCATTTAAGAAAACTCATTCGTATTGCACAAAAATCCTCGACTAAAATCAGCGATACTACAGACAAAATCCAGGGGACAATCATAGAACTGAATGATTTAGCACAAAACCAAGCGGCTTCCTCGGAAGAAGCAAGTGCTACTGTGGAAGAACTAAATGCCTCCTCAGAAACCATTCATAGCAATGTATTAAGTGCAGTGGAAAACACAGAAACGATTCATCAGTCGCTTAGTGATATCCAAATTCTAATGAAGAGAATTTTAGAAAAAGTTAATTCCTTTGGCGAAATTTCGGTACGTGCCAACCAAAATGCAGAAGAAGGAAGGATTATGGCAAAAGAAACTTCTCTTGCCATTCGAGAAATCCAAGACAAATCCAAAACGATCACAGCTTTTTCTAACGTAATTTCTGATATTGCCAAACGCACCGGTTTACTTGCGTTAAATGCTGCCATTGAGGCCGCACGCGCTGGGGAAACGGGAAAAGGTTTTGCTGTGGTTGCAGAAGAAATCACAAAACTAGCAAGCCAATCAGCGGAGTCAGTTTCACAAATTAATCTTCTTTCTTCAGAAGCTCTCGCCTCCATTGAACGGGGGAACATACAAGTAGAGAAACTCGTCGAAATTTTAAAAAAAATTACCGATGAAGTATCGGAAATTTATATTTCCTCCAAGGAAATGCGGCCAATGTTTGAAGACCAAAGTGCTAGAACAGAAAGTATTTATTCCGAGGTGGAACAAATCACGGAACAAGTAAAAGCCATTCAACTTTCCACTGAGGAACAACAACGAGCCACAGCGGAACTAGCAAATATGACAGTGAATATTTCCAATAGCTCACAGGTGTTATCTGATCAAACATCCTCAATGTCTGAAAATGCCGATCGCCTTGGACAGGTGACAAACACTCTCGACGAACTACTCAAAAGTTTTAGGATCGAAAAGGAATAAAGGAATCTTTCCAAGCGACTGCATAAGCCCGAAGGAGACCACCCATTCGGAACTTGGAAAGACTGTGTCTGGTCGGTTTTGCAACAAAGCTTGAGGCGTTATTGCCCAGCCACCTCGCGAGTCAAAAATCTTTTGTTGTAGTAACTACTATCCAAATGACCACCTCCTTTGCTTATACCTTAGCTATGCCTTTTCTAGTACTATAGAGAGATAACGTCAAGAAAACATTTGATCAAAACTAAAAATAAAAGAAGATAGGGTTACCATGGCAAAAGAACCACAGGAAAAAACCGTAAGTGAAACCGGCCAGTCTAACTCTATTGGGTTAGATTTTGAAGTCTCCATTTTTGATCTCTTCAAACATTACTTCCAGGTAAAACTTCGTGTCCATTCGGATCAATCGGAGATGGTATTTTGTTTGCCCAGTTGGACCCCTGGCTCCTACATGATCCGTGACTATGGAACCCACCTCCATAAATTTGATGTAAAAAATTCCCAAACAGGAGAGTCCGTTTCTTGGGAGATGATAGACTTACACCGTTGGAAATTAAAAAACCTACCACCGGAATTTGAAATTTCCTATATCATTTATGCTTTTGAAGACTTCACTGTCAGAACCAATTATTTGGAAACAGAATTTGGGTTCATCAATCCCCCTGCATTGTTTTTATACCCAGAAGGGAAACTAAACCAACCTTCCACAGTGTTGTTCCAAGTCTCAGAATATTTTCCCTATGTATATTCTAGTTTGACTCGTGACAAAGAGAATTCCCAAATTTTTTACGCAGACAATTTTGATGAATTGTTTGATTCCCCTTTTCATTTGAGTAAACAACATTCTGTTTTTTTCACAGCCGGAACCACCAAACATGAATTACTTGTCGAAGGAGACGTGAGTTTTGATTTTAAAACGAAACTTGCAGAAGACCTAAAACGAATCACAGAAACACAAATTGAATGGATGATGGAGAGCCCAAATCCATATTATTTATTTGTTCTCAATCTGAGTTTACCAGCTTACGGGGGGCTCGAACACAGAGCCTCCAGTATCAATTATTTTAATCCTGAACTATTGTCTGATGAAGAGGAGTATAAAAGACTCCTTGAACTTTTATCTCATGAATACTTTCATCTTTGGAATATCAAAAGGATCAGACCCATTGCTCTCGGCCCTTTTGACTACCAAAAACCCAACCTAACTCGAGAACTATGGATCGCCGAAGGATTTACAAGTTTTTACGATGTATACTTTCTTTACCACTCCGGGTTTCTGTCCAAAGAAGAATACTTAGTCAAACTCCAATCAGACATTTTATCTTTGGAAGACAATGAAGCCGATTCTTGGATGAGTCTGGAAGAATCATCTTTTACTGCATGGACAAAATACTACAAAAGAAATGGAAATAGCCATAACATCACAGTATCTTATTACACAAAAGGAGGAGTTCTTGCTTTATGTATGAATTTATTTTTGTTAAAGGAATCTAAAGATAAAAAAACAATCAGGCACGTATTTCATAAACTAAACGAAGTATATGTAAAAACAAAATCAAGAGGATTCACAAAACAAGAGTTTTTTGATACAGCTAAAGAAGTTACAGGAGTGGATTTAAAAACCGAATTTAATGTGTATTTAGAGAATCCAAAACCAATCCCTGTTGATCATTATTTAGATATCATTGGCATCCAAAGGATCCAAACAGATTTGGTAGGAGATACGGGATTCAAAATAAAAGAAAAAGCCGGGAACCTTTACATTCAAAAATTACTACACAAGGAGAATACAGAGTCGTATGATCTTATGTTAGACGATGAAATTCTTGCCATTAATGGAAAACGGGCCACAGCTTCCAACCTACAAAAATTGGAAAAAAACTTGCGACCGGGTGAAAAATTCCACCTAATCCTCTCTCGGGCAGGAAAAATCAAAGAATCAATGATCACTGCATCTGGTTTTTATAAAACAAGAAAATTTGTGATCGCAGAGGACACAACCGATGACAGAAAAGAACTCAGAGAATTTTTCCTAAGGAACGTAGTGTAAATGCCAGCTTTATTCAATTATATACTCACACCTTCGAGTAAAGATGAAGTGCTTTTGGATAGGCCTCTCCCACTCTCTCATAGGCATCCCAAACATTGGATCCATATCACGGCGGAAAATGAGGAAAAACTAACCTTTCTTTTTCAAAAACATGACATCCATCAACTGACGATTGAAGACATCCTAAACCCAACGAGCCGAATCAAACTAGAGATTTTTCCTAACTATATCTTTTTTGTTTTTCGCGGTTTCCACTTTGAAAGAAACCAACTCACCCAAAAGAATTTTAACTTCATCCTAACTCCCAATCAAATCATTTCCTTAACACTTGATTATCGAGATAGTATTGGGGATCTAATTGACCAATGGAAAGTGAATCATAAAATTTTGGCCCGTGGATATGAATTTATTGTTCATAAAATTTTAGACATTGAAACAGACCATACACTTGCCATCACCCAAAAGATCGAAGAAAGGATCGAACATTTTGAAGATCAAATTTTTAGTAATGCAAAATCATTGGATATCAGTAATGTTTATAGTTTACGAGCAAGCCTTCTTTCCATCAAAAAAGGGATGTTACAAAACAAAGAAGTGTTAGAAGATTTAGAAAAAATCAAAAACAGTTTTTTCAGTGATGAAGCCGATGCTTTTTTTCGGGACGTTCGTGACCATTCCCTTCGGATTTTAGAACTTGTGGATAGTAATATAGAATCCATATCGTCTGCACTCGAAGCACATATTGCTATCTCCACTCGTAAAACAAACGAAATCATGAAAATACTCACGATCATGACTGCGATTATGTTACCAATGTCACTAGTTGCGGGGATTTATGGGATGAACTTCCGACATATGCCCACTCTAGAATGGGAATACGGTTTTATTACGGCTCTTGGTGCCATGGGATTTTTAGGTATTTTGATGTTACTTTATTTTAGAATCAAACGTTGGTATTAATTAATTCTAAATCAGACCACGAATTTGAACTAACAATTCTTTGTCTTCGTCTGGAGGTTCTATTTCCCCTCTTGTCCACTGGTTGAAAAGTTCCTTCAAACGTTTGTTCAGCGATTCAAATTCTGGTGAATTCGGAAATAGGATCACCGAGTTTGACTTCACAGTTTTTCCTGTAGTGGATATAAAAGCAAAGTCAGGAATCATTTTTTCTAGAGTTTCTGCTGAGAAGGCTGGATAATTAGAACCAAGCCAATCCACCGAAGGCAAACAATTCTTTTGAAAATAAGCATCGCTTAGAGCTGAAGTCAGAGCCCTTTTTAGTTGTTGTTTTTTTTCTTTTTCAAATCGTTCTTCTCTTTCCCTAAGTTTCTTTTTAAAGAAATTTTCCCTACGTTTTTGGTATAAAAACTGACGATCCATCTGTGCATAGGAAAGGATTGATTTTGCCTTCGCATAACCAGAGTTTACTATAGGAGTCACTCCTAAATAATAAAAAAGTTTATAAAACCAAGGGATATAATTGAAATAAACTGTTTGCAAGTTTTTACCATAAGTTTTGACAAACTCTTCATCTTTGAATAGAGGTTTTAGTTCTTTTTCGTTTAACTCTATGATGGCTTTAAGATATAAAATATGTTCTGTGGTGAACCGGTAATTTTGAAAAATTAAGTTATTGATATCTTTGATATTACTTTGGTTGTTATTCACAAAAACGGCAATTTTCGAATCTTGGTCATGCCACTCTGCCGAAAGAACTTTGGGATTTTTTCGAAGTAAATCAATGATGATGGTATCGTGTTCGTTGTCTTTTTCTAAATTGATACGAAGAAGCCTTGAATCAAAATCGAATTGGCTATCCAACATCTTCATATACACTTTAAGGAGCCGATCCACTTCACGTTTTTTTTCGACCTCAGCGTATTTGGCTGCCATTTCAGCCACTTTTCGTAAATTATGAACTAAAGGATAAAATCCATTTTCTTTTAAAATTTCTTTAAATCCATACAACATATCAATTTTGGAACGGATGAGATCAATTTCACTAGGTTCCGAATTACCAGTAGCAGGTATTGTTGTATGAATCCGATCAAAGGCTAATCTGATTTCTGTATCAAAGGCCTTTGCTAAAGGTTCTACCTTAGTCATTAAATATTCGTTTGCAATATGAAGGAAATTGGCAGCATCCATTTCCGGGATCGAATAAAATCCCACATGAGGAAGGACAATGATCCGTGGGTCTGCTTCTAATTCATCGATAATGAGTCCACGAGAACGTTTCAACATCTCGGCTGACGGTTGCAAGGGGAACTGTTTGGGCTCCAACAAACGATCTAGTTCATCACCAGACCCATCATTTTCATTGTAATCAATGTCTGCGAGTTTGGTTAAAACATTACGCCATGTGTCTTCGGATAAAATCCGTTTGGCTTGGATGTATTGGAATAAATGTTCTGTAGACTTTGCGATGAGTAATTTATAGGGTTCTTCTAAAGGCATTCCTCCAGGAAGTCCTACAAGAAAATTTACAAATCGTAATTCACCTACATCCGCATCATATTTGATTTCAAAAAGTTGAGTCGTAAGCCCGTAATCAATGAGCTGCCACATGGCATCTAGTGCCGTTTCATGATCCATTTTTAATTTTTCAAAATTCGGATCTGTTGGTCGAAACAAATGACCGCCTTCTATATTCTCCCGCGAACTTTGGACCTCGACCGTCTTCATAATAGACAAGGCTTCTTTTTGTAAAATGATCCCAGAAGACCTTCCTAAGGTTTCTTTAGTAGTGAGTTGTAAAAAATGATCGTGCGGAACTGATATTCTCATGTTTAGATGGCTGTGAGTCCGCCGTCGACAGTCCAGTTGGATCCAGAAATATACCCGGATTCTTTTTGAAGGAGGAAATTCACCACACGGGCGATTTCCGAAGGTTCCGCAATTCTCCTAACAGGCGTTTTGTCGATGATTTTTGCTTTATGATCTGAAACTTGGTCTTCCTGGATTCCCATTTTTGTATCCACAAAACCGGGACTGACTGCATTGGCGGTGATTCCAAATTTTCCCCATTCATCGGCAATGGAACGAATGAAACCAACTAATCCATGTTTGGAGGAAGAATAAGCAACTGAATTGGCTGAACCAACAATTGATAAAGAAGAAGCAATGGCCACGATCCTTCCAAAATTTTGTTTTTGAAAGATAGGCAAAAGAAATTTGGAAAAAAGAAACAAACTACCTAAGTTGATCCGAAAAATGGAATCCCATTCTTCAATCGAAACATCGGTGATGGGATGGTAAGGCCCACCGAATCCAGCGTTATGCACAAGACCATAGAGATCACCAGCATCCGAACTTTCCTGGATGATTTTGGAAAGGCTCCTTTCCACCACAAAAGGTGTTTCTGCCAGATCCACTTCGCGGTAGGTCTCTTGCAAGATGGGGGATGCGGGCCGAACTTTGTCCAAGTTCCAAACAGAAAACCCCGCGAGGACAAGGGTTCGTACGATTTCTCGTCCAATCCCTCCACTGCCACCGGTCACGAGTACAATCGATTCCTTAAATTCCATGGGAACTATAAGATTCCTTTTCTTGGGGTAATGGATAAGTCATCTACAAAGACAGATTTAGGCAAGTGGGAAATACTCCACAAATACTCGGAAATGTCCGAAATAGAAACCATATCATTCTTGTCAAACTGCGGTCTTGTGTCCCAAATTTCTGTGGCCACAGCCCCAAGGCTCACATGAACCACCTTGGTTCCGAATGGTTTCCATTCCTCGCGAAGGGCCCGGGCGATTCCGAGAACCGCATGTTTGGACGCACAATAGGCCACCGATTCTGGAAATCCTTGTTTTCCCGCAGTGGATCCTAAAAACACAAATGTAGCTTGTTGGAAGTAAGACAAATGGGGGGCGAAAGCCTTCGCAAGTAAAATGAGAGAATGGACATTGAGTTGGAAATGCGAAGTTAATTCGTCCTCTTGTAAATCGGCAATTGGGCCAAAAATTCCATCACCCAAAGCAAAATAAACATACAGTTCTGTTTCGATGTAATTAGGTGCAGAAGGTTCTTTTTGGAATCCATATTTCTCTGAAAGGGAAATTTCTATGGTTCTTAGATCTTCCTTTTTTGTGGCATCAAAAACAAAAGTTCCGTTTTCTTTTTTAGAAAAGGTATTGAGTGGGAGTTCTCCTTTTCGGGAAAATCCATAAAGAGAAACAGATTTATCTTCTAAAAATCGGTTGTAAAGCCCTTGTCCAATTCCGGAACCAATTCCAAAAATATAAACTTGGGCTTTTGGTTTCATATCCGTCTTGCCATCACTTGCAAAAGAAAATGCACCGCTTCCAAATGTTTGTTGGCTTCCGCCACAGACTTTCCCCAAACAGTAGGCCCATGGCCTTCAATGAGTAAAAATGGAACTTGGGGTATCCCTTTTGTTTCAATGTAACGTTTGATTTCCGAAGCAATGGTCGGAACATGTGTGTGGTTATAAAAAACAGGAAACTTAAGATTTGGTTTTTCATCCCAAATCCCAAAGGCTTTGATGATTTCAATCGGTGGGAGGGGAATGTCCCGAAACCCTTCTTCTTTTCCAATTCCAAATTCTAACAAATTAGAATCCAAAGTATGGACATGGAGAGCTGCACCTGCCACAGGAATCTTTGAGTAAACCACCTGATGGATGCTCGTTTCTGCGGAAGGTTTTAGACCCTCACCGGCAGAAACCAGGGAACCGTCCGCTACAGAAACCGAAACAAAGTCTTTATTGGTAAGTTCTCCCTTATGTTTTCCAGAAGCTGTGATCCAAAACGTATCTCCATCGCGAGCAGAGAGATTTCCAGCAGTGGCGTACATCCACTGCCTTTCATAATAGGTATGGGAAAGTTTGGTAAGTTCTTGTAAGAAAGAAAAAGATTCCAAATCTATTTGTTGACTCGCTCCACGTAGGACAAATCTCGAAGGTCAATTTTTACTGTGTCTCCCTGTTTGATAAAGATGGGAACTTGAACTTCTCCACCAGTTTCTACAGTCACTCGTTTGAGAGCAAGACCCGTTGTATCCCCTTTGAGACCATCTTCTGCATAAGTCACTTCCAATATAGCAAAGTTAGGAGGTGTGACACCGATTGGTTTGTCATTGTAAAACGAAACTTCCACCGCAGTTTCTTCTTTCATAAATGGAAGGATGTCTTCCACATAATCTTTGGAAACTGGGATCTGTTCGTAATCGTTGACATCCATAAAAATGATTTGGTCACCGTCTGCGTAACAATATTGCATTTTACGACGTTCCAAATCCACACTTTCTAATTTTTCAGCCGCTTTGAAGGTTCTTTCAATGGAAGAATCGCGGACAATGTTTTTCAGTTTGGTACGGATGAATGCAGAACCCTTTCCTGGGTTCACAAACTCTGTTTTGACGACGGAATAAAGCTCGTTCTCAATCTTGAGGATCATTCCTTTTTTTACTTCTGTAATGCCTAAGTTCATAATTTCGTTACTCGTAAACAAAATCCGAGGGACTTGGCCATGTGTCAACCGAAGTATGGTCATAAGCGATGACCTGGTCGGATTGGAAATGGCAATTACAAAACCGAATCACTACCTTAGAGGATTTGGAAAAAAAACTAACTCTTACCGAAGAAGAGAGGGTAAGTTTTGCACCCGCACTAGAAGAATTTAGTTTTGCCGTCACACCTTACTACTTGGAAAGAGTGGAAAAAGATAATCCAAACTGTCCGATCCGCAAACAAATCCTCCCTAGGGCCGGAGAATTGAAAAAAAATCCCAATGAAGTCGAAGACCCACTGGCGGAAGAAAAATATATGCCCGTCAAAGGGGTGACACACAGATACCCTGACCGCGCCATTTGGTATATTTCTCATGTATGTGCCGTGTATTGCCGGTTTTGTACAAGGAAACGAAAGGTATCTGACCCCGAAGAAACTCCCAATCGCAAAGAATGGGAAAAAGCTTTGGAATACTTTCGCACTCATACGGAATTACGAGAAATCATTTTGTCTGGCGGTGACCCACTCACACTTGCTGATTCCTCACTCGATTATCTTTTAGGGGAATTAAAATCCATTCCACATCTCAACCAAGTGCGAATCCATACCCGCCATCCCGTGACTATGCCCATGCGGCTTACAGAGTCTTTAAACGAAGTGTTTGCAAAATACTTTCCTTTGTATATGGTCACTCATTTCAATCACCCCAATGAAATTACAGATGAAACTAAAATGTATGTTATGCGAATGATAAAAACAGGCCATGTCTCTATTTTTAACCAATCCGTGTTACTTTCAGGAATCAATGATGACGCAAAAATTTTGTCGGAACTCAATTACAAACTGATCTCCATCGGGATCAAACCCTATTACCTCCACCAATGTGATGAGGTATTTGGAAGTTCTGATTTTGTTGTGCCGATTGAACGTGGGATTGAAATCTATCGGAAACTCCGTGGTTATCATTCTGGGATCACCATTCCCAGTTATGTAAAAGACCTGACTGGTGGTGGAGGGAAGGTTCTTCTCTCCCCTGACTATTTTCAAAAGAAAACAAAAGATGGATATCTATTCCAAAATTATTTAGGAGATGAATATGAAGTGGGCCATTAAAATCATTCCTGTACTTTTTTTAATGGTTATGGCTTGCCAATCATCGGAACAAGGAATCCTTACCAAAAAAAAATCGGATCCATCTTTAGCGGAACCAAAACCCGAAGAGAAAAAATCTAACCTAACAAAAGAACTTCGCCTGACCTACCACGCCGTTTGGGTGGCAAAAGAAAATTTTGAACTCTTAAAATCGGGTTCTATTTTTGGAACAGGAAATAGTTATGAAATTCAATTGGAATCGGACAAACAAATCCAATGGATGCGACTCTCCTCCACCGACAGAGAAAACCAGTCCCGGTTTCCTTATTTCTATCAGGACGAAGTCCAAAATCCAGATGTTTCCTACTTTGTTTGGGGAAACAAAAAATGCAGTGTCCTTGTATTTTCTCTCCCAGGTTCCAGACTCTATGCACGCTGGGAAGGGATCCATAATGGGTTTTTACTGGTTTTTGAGACCATCATTCCAGGCCAGAACGGTTCCAAAGAACTGGCAAAGGAACTTCACCAAATGGTGCTAAAGTCCCTCGATCTCTATTAACTCTTTAGATTTCCCGCAAAGCCTGATTTTTTAGAAAAAAAGATTAGGCAAATAGAGAGTGGGCGTTAGGCTTTGAGGAGAATTTCTATGTGGTTAAAACTCGGTGAATCGGAAGTTATCAATTTGGATTACATTGCCTCCATCAAAAAAAATCCCAACCAACCTTCCATTGAAATCATTTACCAAGATCTCAATAATGTTAAATCCCTTCCTTTTCCCGGCAATGAAGAACGTGACCGAGCCTTCAAAGCCATTTTAGAAAATTTATCTCGAATGAAATTATACTTTGAATGAACCATGGAATTTGAAGCACTAAACCCTAACCTCTATGCACAAGTTTTGGATGAATTAGAAATCATCCCGTCAACGAAACCTTACCAAATTCTTTTTTATGGATCTAGGGAACGTGGTGATTTCCATCCAGAATCCGATCTCAATTTTTATTTGGTAGCTCATTCGACTGACCAAATGAAGTCACAATTTATTGATTCCATTTCTCGCGCCTTACAAAAGTTAGAAGACGTGGCCCCTGTGAATATGATTGCGGGAGATGCAGATTCTCTTCGTCACAGGTTAAAGATTTCCGAACCAGGAAGTGTGCAACTGATGGAAGCCTCTTCTGTATTTTTTGGGGAAGGCCTTTTTGAAGATTTAAAAACCGATTGGGAAAAGTGGAAACAAAGAGAAATTCCAAAATCCGATCTCACCCTATACCTAGAAAAACGAATTCGTTTTTTCAAACAACAAGTCACTCGAAATATTAAAGACGAAATTTCTCAACTCGAACGGATCACAACTCTCACCCTTCACATTTGGGCTTTGCAAAATATCCATGACCTAACTCATATTGAACTTTTGAAAATGGACACCCCTGACCAGCTTGCTCCCCTTTTCACCAATTTGTATCGAAAGGAAATGGATGAATCAGTATTTGAACTTTTGGAATTACAAACCCGCGTTCGTAAACTGAAAGTAGATGTTCGCTGGAAACGCGAAGTTTCCAGAGAGGACATTCACGAAACCAAATACAAACTCATTTCTCTACGAAATGATGAAGAGTTTATGATGAATCTTTGGGCTTAAAAAAACCGAAGGTTTCAGATTCACCAAGCAAATAATACCTCAAGAGTTGAGCTAGAGAACGGATATTGTTCGTTATGCGAAAGTCTGAAGATTTATAATTAAATATGAAAGATAAAATTTCAACATTACACAAAAAGTTTTACCCTTATACTAGTTTGAATTATTGGCAAGATGTTACTTTTGCTTTCATATTCAGAGAAATAGCTTTTGTTTTATTACCATTAGTAATTATATTTGTTTTGCAAAGGTATTTTACAAATTTCGAATGGAATACTTTTTTTGCCTCAACCGATTTTGCTTTTGCAACAATAGTTTTAATCTGCTCCGGTATATTTCAATTTGTTGAATTAAAAGTAAAAATACAGGGAGATAAATCGGAAAAACTACAGCTTGGGCTAAAGTATTTTGTTATCTTTCTAGTATTATCTTGCATCTTGATGACTATTACTATTTTAAAACAACTAAGAACCCTTTCACAAATTATTCCAGATGATTTAATAGGAAATTTAATGAAAGGATTTATGCTTTTTAGTTTCCTTTTATTATTTATCAAAGTTTCTCAAGAATTAAAAATTGAGTATATACGAAGATACGGCAAATTTAAATCAAAAGAAGACGCATATATAGAAATTAATGAAAATCTAGATAGCATAATTGAGGATTTAAATGGATCTCATTTCTTTTGCGAACAGTCAAAAGACTTAAAGCTAGTTCAAGGAAATATAGAGATGGATTCTTGGGAAGGCTCAACTACAGAATTAAAAGAAGAAATAATTCAGAAAATCCATTCCGCGAAGAAATCACTAGATAGAATAGAAAAATTTCTCAAATATTAGTGAAACTATTCAGACCTTCGCATAACAACGGAGAATCGCTGCGCTTCGGGACTCAGGGTCGGGAAACGTCGAGTAGACTAGTTCGTTATGCGAAATCTCTTAAAAAATTTTCTTTAACAAAAATAACTCAAAAAAATGGAAATTTTTAATCTTTACACTAAGTTCACATAGTTAAACAGTTCTGGTAGATGAACAGTCGAGTCTATATTGAAACTTCAGTAATAAGCTACTATACGGCAAAACTTTCTAAAGATATTCGCACTTTATCGCGTCAGGAAACCACAATTGACTGGTGGGAAGAGGAAATGAGTAAATTTGACTGCTTTATTTCTCTAGCCGTAATTGAAGAAATTTCAAAGGGAAACCAACTCGAAGCTGAAAAAAGATTAAAAGCATCCGAAAATTTGCCAATTTTAGCAGAAAAAGTCGAAATTATGGCTCTTGCTGAGAAATATTTTTCAAAATTAAACATTCCAGAAAAATCTAAATATGATACCATTCATATTGCGTATGCTTCATTTTATGAAGTTGAGTATCTTTTAAGTTGGAATATGAAACACATTTCTAACCCGAGAACTCAAAGTGCATTAATTGACTTGAATTTAGAACTTAATTGGAAAACACCCTTGCTTATTACGCCGGAAGCTTTAATGGAGATTTCATAATGGATGATTTAATTATAACAGAAGTTAGAAAAATTAAAGCAGAATTAGAACAAGAAAGTAAAAATGATTTTGAACTAATTCTTAAAAAACATCAATCGCTACATGAAATTTATAAAGCAAGAATTGTAGAGAAAGATGAATTAGATAAAAAGTCTAAAACACCATCCTTAAAATAAGAGACTTCGCATAACAGCGGGGAAACGCTGCGCTTCGGGACTCAGGGTCAGCCTGCGTCGGTTAGCCTAGTTCGTTATGTGCAAGTTCGCAAAAAATAATTCAAATAATAAAAAGTAGAAAAGAATGGCAATACCACAATTTCAAGAAGCGATGAAACCAGTTCTAGAATTTCTATCTAGAAATAAAGAAAGTCACACCTCGGAGATAAGAAACTATGTAGCTTCGGTTTTCAAAACAACAAATGAAGAAATGGAGGAAATGTTACCATCTAAAAGAGCCAAATTATTCTACAATCGCGTCGCTTGGGCAATTCAATATTTAAAAATGGCAGAATTGATTGAATCCGAAAAAAGATCTTACTATAAAATTACAAATGCAGGAAAAAATTATCTGCCAAATTCCCCGAGTAATATCACCGTACAAGATCTTTCTAAATTTGAAGCTTTTAAATTAAAGAAAGACTCAACAGAAAAATCAGAAAACATACAAGAAATCCAAACTTTATCCTCACAAACTCCAGAGGAAATGATTCAAACTGGGTATAACATCATTTTATCAGATTTATCTTCTGAGCTATTAAAGTTGCTCAAATCTTCCTCACCATACTTTTTTGAATTCATTGTTGTCGATTTGCTTATCAAAATGGGTTACGGTGACAAAAATGATGCAAATGCGATCCTTACTAAAAAAAGCGGTGATGAAGGTGTAGATGGAATTATTAAAGAAGATAAACTAGGATTAGAATTCATCTATGTTCAAGCGAAACGATGGGAAAATCCTGTTGGTAGACAAGAAATTCAAAAATTTGCAGGGGCATTACAAGGTCAAAGGGCTAAGAAAGGAGTTTTTATTACAACTTCTAGATTTTCGAACGATGCAGTTGAATATGTAAACAAAATCGAAAGTAGAATAATCTTAATTGATGGAAATGAATTAACAAAACTAATGATAGAATACGGTGTTGGAGTTTCCGAAAAAGAAAATTTTATTATTAAAAAAATTGATACCGATTATTTTGTTGAAGAATAGCGACTAACCGCTTCACTTCGGGACTTACGCCCTAGTTCGTTATACGCCATAGCTAAAAATTAAAATTTAAAGGAAAACATCCATGTTTAAATGGAAAAAAATATACAAATTACAAATTTCAATAATCAGTTTATGCTTCGGATGTATTCTTACAAATAGTATTATAAAGTATAAATATGAAGATCCAATCTATAACCCTACTCCAAGTAGAAACATAACTGTGATCCTAAACAAAGTCGATGATCATCCGGATGCTTTCAAAGATGGAATATTTATTGAAGGAATTAAGAAAAACGGCTATGGCATGGAAGGTGGCTATATATTTACCAAACCTAGAGGAAATGAAATTATTAAAAATATGTTCATTACAGAACTTCAAAATGTTGGTATCACTATTTCAAATGATGCAAAAGCAAATGTTCCTGAAATCGAAATTCAAGTTAATCAAATTTTCATTGAACCTGAAGTTGGATTTTTTGCTGCCGACGTTATTGCAGTTATTGATATTAATACATTTATCCATTTCAAAAACAAAACTTATAAACGTCGATTTAAAGCTTTCGGTGAAACCACTACCATCATTTGGCCCGATTACTTCTATTATTTAGCTTTAGATAGAAGCTTAAAAAATCTCGCCAGAAAAACTTTACCTGAAGTTGTTGCCATCATTCAGAATGAAAAAGGAAGTTTTTAATTTATGAAAATCTTAATTATCACATTCTTAACTTCATTTATTTTCATTAACTGTTTATATAGATTAAGATATATAAATAAAGATGATACTTCAGAAACTAAATGGAAAATTGAAGAGAAAAGAAATACCAATAAATAGCTACTTCGTATAACAGTGCCTACTCACTTTGCTTTGGCACTAACGACCTCTACGAGGCTCGGCGACGAGGGATGTCGTATCCCCTCGTTCGTTATCCGTAATGACCTAAATGTATGCCTCAGGACACTAGTAACAAAAAAACTAGAGAAAATAGGCCGCAAAGATTACTTTTTGAAATCAAAAACAAGAAAGTAAACTTGACTTATGCATACAAAAGCGCGATCTTATGCATAAGATGAGAACGACAATTGATATCCCTGAAGAATTAGTATTAGAGGCAATGAAACTTACACACATCAAAACAAAAACTGATGTAATCAAAGAAGGTTTAAATACTCTAATAAGGAAAGAGAAACTAAAAAATTTAAAAAATTTCAAAGGTTCCATAGACCTTGAAGTAGATTTAAATGATTTGAGAAAAAGATGAACCAAGTTTTATTAGATTCATCAGTCTGGATCGAATATTTCAGAAACTCAAATTCGCGAATTTCTTCTGAAGTTGATAAATTAATCGATCTTGGCAATGTCTATACCAATGAACTGATTCTAACAGAGTTAATTCCTTTTCTTAAATTAAAAAAACAAACGCAACTGATTCAGATTATGGAATCTATTGAATCCTTTAAGATTTTCATAGATTGGAAGCAGATTATTGAATTCCAAACTGCTAACCTTAAAATAGGCATTAATAATATAGGAATTCCTGATTTGCTAATCTTACAGAATACAATCCAAAATGAATCTATTTTATTTACTTTAGATAAACATTTTAAGTTAATGAGCAAAATTCATAAATTAAAACTCTATAACTAGGCCACTACGCATAACAACAACGATAAAACGTCTCGCCGCTCCACTTCGACACAATCCCTAGTCCTTACCTGATTCTGTAAATTCAGATAGAAAAATGGCATACCCTCTTTCTTTCAATTTTTCCTTTGGAATGAATTCCATGGATGCCGAGTTCATGCAGTAACGTTTATTAGTTGGCATTGGCCCGTCATCAAATACATGCCCCAAATGAGAATTTGCTTTTTTAGAACGCACTTCTGTGCGAGTCATTCCATAGGAATTGTCTGTCACTTCGATCACGTTTTCTTTGACGAGTGGTCTTGTGAAACTGGGCCAACCGGTGCCTGATTCAAATTTATCTTTGGAACTAAACAAAGGTTCTTTCGAAACGATATCCACGTAGATACCCGACTGGTGGTTGTCCCAGTATTCGTTCTGAAAAGGAGGTTCTGTTTCATCTTCTTGGGTGACACGGTACTGGAGATCCGTAAGCTTTTTCCGCAGTTCTGGATTCTCTGGTTTTTTCGCAGAGCCGGAGGAAGTTTGGGAACAGGAGGTTCCCAGAAACAAATAAAAGACTAGAGATAAAGAAATGAAAGACAAAATGGAAATTCGTTTCATAGGGGTTAGACTCATATAAAAAAAGGAAAATTTGCTTTCCTTTAGACGAAAATGATTTCGTCTAAAAATCCTATGCTGATTGCCCCTTTACCGAAAAATGAGACCGCACGTCTTTCGGCCTTAAAAGGGCTGGAAATCCTGGACACTCCTGAAGAGGAAATGTTCGATGAAATTACAAAACTAGCGTCCATGATTTGTAATGTTCCCATATCTCTTGTGAGTTTGGTGGATGAAACAAGGCAATGGTTCAAATCCCACCATGGACTTCCCGCACGAGAAACCCCAAGGTCTCTTGCTTTTTGTTCCCATGCCATTTTAGGAGATGAACTCTTTGTAGTTCCCAACGCAAAAGTTGACCCCAGGTTTAAAAATAACCCCCTTGTCAATGAATCACCCAATATAATATTTTATGCGGGCATTCCTCTTGCCCTCGATGACCAAATCAAACTGGGAACACTTTGTGTCATTGATAACAAACCAAGAGAACTGAATGAAAACCAAATCCAGATGCTAAGGCTTCTGGGAAAACAAACCATTCGTTTGTTACAAATGCGCAAATCAACAGAACGTTTGGAGATAGAGAAACTTTCAGCAGAAAGAGCCACGGCAGCCAAAAGGGATTTTATTGCAGCCATTAGCCACGACATTCGTAACCCATTAAACTCGCTTCTTGGAATGTCAGAAATGATTCGTGAAACTGAATTAAATCCAACAATTCTTGGTTATGTGGATCATATCAAAAATGCAGGTGAAGTCATTTTACATCTAGTCAACGATACCATTGAACTTTCCAGGTTAGAAGAAAATGCTAGTGTGTTAAATAATGAATGGTTTGGGTTACACCAATGTTTAGATATTTTCGATTCTTTTTTTACTGCAGAAACAAAACGAAAAAATATAAATTTCCAACTTCACAACGAAGTAGATCAGAGTTTTATCCTCCATTCAGATAAAAGAAAAATGGAAAAGGTTTTTTGGAACCTAACTGCCAATGCAGTCAAATTTACGAACACAGGAAAAGTTATCTGTTCCGTTCGTTTGGAAAAAACAAATGATCAAAATGGCCTTTTATATATTGAAGTCAAAGACACCGGTCCTGGAATTTCCCCAGAAGTCAAAGATAGACTTTTTCAAAAATACAATGAATTTGTTCCTGAAGGTTGTGAAATCTCCGGTTCTGGCCTTGGACTTTCGATTGTCAAACTTTCCCTAGAAGAAATGGGTGGAGAAGTCGAAGTAGAATCAAAGTTAGGTGAAGGATCAACTTTTAAAGTAAAAATTCCAATATTATGGAAATTAGAAGAAAATAATCCTAATCAATCAAATGAAGTATTCATCCGAAATTCCAACTTACCTGTTTTTTCGAAACCTCAAAGGGTTCTCATCGCTGACGACAATGACCTCAACCGAAAAGTTCTTCGTAGTTATTTGAAACCACTCGGTTTTGAGATTGCGGAATCAAATAATGGAATCGATACCGAAAGAGATCTGAAAGAATCCCACTTCGACATTGCCTTTTTGGACATTGAGATGCCAGGAAAACATGGAACCGAGATTGCCAAGGGGTTGGCGGAAAAACCAAACCGTCCGATTCTCTTTGCATGCACAGGACTCTGTATGCCAGAGGAAAAAAACCATATCCTCACCTCTGGGTTCGATTACTTTATGCCCAAACCCTATCTAAAGGAAGAACTCTACCACCACCTAAAGGAAATTGCAAAGTCCAAAACCTAAGACATTCAGGTATTTTTACCTTTCTTTTTTAGGCCATTTTTTTATTGTATCCTATTTCCATGACTAAGAATGACACCGAAGTTGGAAATGACTTCCAATCCTTCGGATTACGTCCTGAAATACTACAAGGAATCACTGATGCAGGCTTCGAATCACCAAGCCCTATCCAAAAACAAGCGATTCCGCTCGTATTGGAAGGAAAAGATTTAATCGCACAAGCGCAGACCGGTACCGGAAAAACTGCAGCTTACGGACTCCCCTGTTTGAACCGAATTAGTGTGAATGATGGCATGCAAGTGCTTGTCCTCACTCCAACTCGTGAACTTGCTCTGCAAGTATCTGATGAATTGTTTAAATTGGGAAAACATTTAGGAATCAAAACCACCACTATCTATGGCGGAAGTTCCTATTCTAAACAAATCACACAAGTGGCCAAAGGTGCCCAAGTTGCCGTTGCAACTCCAGGAAGACTTCTCGACCTATTGAAAGGAAAGGAACTTAAAAATTTCAAACCTTCAATGGTGATATTGGATGAAGCAGATGAAATGCTCGATATGGGCTTTATGGATGATATTGAATCCATCTTTAATCTACTGCCAACCAAACGACAAACATTACTTTTCTCCGCAACAATGCCGGAGCCGATTAAGAAGTTGGCGAGTAAATACCAAACGCACCCCGCTCATGTAAAAATTGCAGCAACAGAAAAATCTTCAAAAAACATCGAACAAGTGTACTACGTGATTGATGAAGCTGAACGTGAAATCGCTGTTGTCCGAATTTTGGATTATGAAAACCCATACAAGGCAATCATCTTCACAAAAACGAAAAAAGAAGCAGATGATTTAAAAGCAACCCTTGGTTTCAAAGGATATCCTGTGGAAGCTCTCCATGGAGATCTAAACCAAAAACAAAGGGAACAAGTTTTAAAAAGCCTACACGATGGCCGAGTTAAGATCCTTGTAGCAACTGACGTTGCGGCACGTGGTCTTGACGTAAAAGATTTGTCTCTTGTGATCAACTACCACTTACCTTTTGATAGCGAAAGTTATACTCATAGAATTGGTCGTACAGGTCGTGCAGGAAAATCGGGAAAAGCTGTGACTCTTGTGACAACCAGAGAATCTCGGGCTCTCATCCGACTCAAAGGAACTTCTGGAACCAATTTGACCATTGCGGCCCTTCCAACCAAAAAGGAAGTACTCGCAAGAAGAGAAGAAGACTTTTTAAACAAAGTTGTGGAAACAGAAATTCATGCAGACGCAGAAGAAGTTTTAGAAAAACTTTTGAAGTTAGACGACAAACGTTCGTTATCTTTAAAACTCCTTTCAACTATGCTTGATAAAACCAAAATCAGTGGACCGGAAAAAATCGGAAAAACACCTGCGGAATGGAGCGAAATGCCTCCTGGTGGTGGATCTGGTGGAAGACGACGTCGTGATGAAGGTGGATCTGGTGGCGGTCGCGGTGGATACCGTGGTGGCAGATCCAACAGTGATAGAGGTGAACGTAGCGAACGCGGAGAAAGAAGCGAAAGAGGTGGGGATTCTCGCCGAAGTAGCAGCACACCCTCTTCTAAAAAAGAAGGTGGCGTTTACGTAAAGGCTGCCGGGAAAAAAACTCAGCGTTTTCGAAACAAGTAGTGGCTCACAAACCACTCCTCACCGTTTCGGTAACCCCATAACTCAGCACAGGCGAGAAAGAAAACTTTCCAATAAACGAACCATTTGGTTTTTTCTTTTTCGCCGTAAGTACTGGCAAGGATAGGCAAAAGTTTATCCTTGTTTTCAATCATATTATCATACCAAGCTTCACTCGTTCTCGCATAATGAGTACCATTCACAACCCAATGGTTTTCGATAAGGAAATCTTTTTGGAAGTATAAAAACAAATCATCCGATGGCATCTGCCCACCTGTGAAAAAATACTTCGCCATCCAATCCGTTTCATCAATGACTTCGAAAGGATAAGCAAACTCCTTATGAGTGAAGATATGTACAAAAAACTTTCCATCCGCCACAAGAAACTTCGATAGTTTTTCAAAGAGTTTTTCGTAGTTTTTCATATGTTCTAACATTTCTACTGAAACAATCCGATCAAACTTGTCCTTGGTAGTAAAATCGTTCATATCTTTTGTGATGATGGTTAGATTTTTTAATCCACGTTCCTTGGCTCGTTTGTCTATGAACTCTTTTTGTGTGCGCGAGTTGGATACACCGGTGACCTTACATTTCGGAAATTTTTCTGCGATATAGAGAGATATACTCCCCCAACCACATCCTAAATCCAAAACTTTCATTCCATTCTGAATCTCTGCACGTTCTACCGTGATTCGTAACATCTCTTCTTCGGATTCAGCAAAATTTGTATCCAGTGTTGGCCAATACCCAGAAGAATACTTCATCCTAGGTCCCATTACATAAGTAAAAAAATCACTGGGGACTTCGTAATGTTGTTCGTTTGCCGCATCCGTATGTACGGCAATCGGAGATTTTTTTAGCTCGTTCACATAATTTATTTTGTGTTGGAGCCCAGCCGTAACATTCTCTTTTCTTTCTTGTTTGATTCGCAACTTCAAAAGTTGGCGGATGCGAAACCGAATGAGCCAATCAGGAAAGATATCCTTTTCTAAAAGTGAGTTGATGTTAAAAGAAGAACTTCCTTCTTTTTCTTTAGAATCCGTAAAATTCATGTATTATCCTTTATTATTTTTGTTTGGGAAACCAAGGGAAAAATGCATTTGTGGTGCGCATATATTCGCGAAAAACATCACCTTTGGAAAGAAGGGAATATTTTTCTGCAAAAGGGACACCGGAAACAAATCGTAAGAGTACAAACATAAAAACGGGGGTAAAAAGGGAAAGGGCCGCCCAAGGTGCAGAAAGAATCGGAATGATCCCAATCCCAAGCCAAATCACCCATTCAAAAAAATAATTGGGATGTCTCGTATACTTCCAAAGACCTAAATTACAAACCTTACCTTTGTTGTTTGGATCGGATACAAACTTATGAAGGTCACGATCAGAAATAGTTTCACCCACTACCCCAACCACAAACAAAATCCAACCCAAAAGAACCATCAAATATCCGTTAGGCCCTATGATTCCGGAGTTAGGAAATAATTTCCAATGGGCAGCATAATAAAAAGGGAAAGATAGAAAGAGGGCCAAAAATCCTTGTAATAGAAACACATTCGTAAACATTTTTTTATGGACATTGTCACCGTAGTCTTTACGAAATCCAGCGTACCTTTTGTCTTCTGGGTGGTTTGTACGGATGCGAGTGAAGTAAAGAAACCCTGATAAACGAAGAGCCCAAATCCAAACTGGGATGAGTACAGCCCATTTCGCAAACACTGTCCCCGTTCCAAAAACTACTAGGATAGTGGCAATACCTGCAATGACAAGTCCCCAACCCACGTCGATGACTGCGTAGTTGTCTCTGGTTTTTCCCCAAAACCACATCAGACTCATAAATAGAAATGCAAATATAACAGCTGCTAGATACGAAAATAATAAATTATCCAAGGATAGATCCTCTCCCTATACCTTGGTTTAGACAGGGTTCAGTGTGGTTTGAAGTCCTCATAAAGTTTTTTATAAAGAATTTTTTCTAAAAATTTTGGGGAGAAAAACCGCATCCATTCTAAAAATTTTCCGGACAGATTGAATGTCACAAGCCTTGCTTCTTTGTCTTTGGCAACAGACATTAAAACATGAGCCACTTCTTTTGCAGTTTTTCGTTTTCCTTTGGCAGGTGCTTCTGATAAAATCCCACCGGAAGCATCAAGACCCGAAGTACGAAGAGCCGTGTCCGTGTACGGAACACAAACTAGGGATACACCAAGTCCCTCGTTTAAGTTTTCGATCCGCAGGGATTCAAGGGCCGCATGTAAGGCAGACTTGGATGCAGAATATGCCGCGCGGCCAGGCACACCATAAAGAGCAGAGACTGTGGAAGTGGTGACTATATTTCCTTTGGTTCTAAGGAGAAGAGGCAAAAGCCCACGGATGAATTGGATGGGGCCAAAAAAATTCGTGTCAAAGGTTTTCCGATACACATCCATCGAAAGGGAATCAAAACGACCGTGAGCAGTGATTCCAGCGTTATTAAACAAAACATCAATTTTAGAAACTTTTTTTCCAATCCACTCTACAGCATCTAATACAGACGTTGGATCCGAAAGATCACAAGCAACTCGGTGAATGATAACACCGTCGTGTTTGTTTTTGGGTTTGGTAATTTCGGCAGCCCTTCTTGCTACAAGGACAAGTTCACAGGGAAAGGTAGCCAATTCTTCATACAATGCTTTGCCGATCCCACTTGTTGCTCCAGTGATCACTACCACCCTATCGTTCCAAAAATCTTTATTCATAAGGCCCCTTTCTTCTGATTCCCACTCGACAAAGGATAAGGACACAGGAGGATCTGACGAGTGAATTTTGATTCTAAATCGCACGAGGGAATATGTTAAACAAAGTATGGGAAATCCAAGGATCATTCGGATTAGAAAACCTAAAACAAACGACAAGGGATCTTTCTGAATCACTGGCTCCTAAAGAAGTTCTCGTTCGCCTAACAGCAACTTCACTGAATTATCGCGATTATTTAATGGTGATTGGAACATACAACCCCAGACAAAAACTTCCCCTCATCCCTTGTTCTGATGGAGCCGGTGTGGTGGAAGCCGTTGGATCTGAGGTCACTCTTTGGAAAAAAGGAGACCGGGTGCTTCCCATTTTTGCGCAGAAGTGGATGGACGGGGCACCCAATATGGACAACCTCCGTTCGACTCTCGGCGGCCCACATGACGGCTGTTTAGCGAACTATGGAAAATTTGCAGAAGAAGGACTTGTCGCCACGCCAAACCATCTAACCGACAAAGAAGCCGCCACCTTAGGATGTGCGGGCCTTACCGCTTACAACGCCGTTGTGAATTTTGGAGGGATTGAACCTGGATCCGATGTACTTTGTTTAGGCACTGGTGGTGTTTCTCTATTTGCCTTACAATTTGCAAAAATGATGGGAGCTCGGGTCATCATCACATCATCCAGTGACGAAAAACTAGAACGTGCTAAAACTCTTGGGGCTGACGTTACCATCAACTATGCAACCAAAACCAACTGGGAACGAGATGTTCGAAAAGTAACCAAGATGGCCGGAGCCGATCTCATCATCGAAGTGGGTGGTGCCGGCACCATGCAAAAATCCATGATGAGTGTCAAACCATACGGAACCATTGCTCTCATCGGTGTCCTTGCTGGTGGAGAATCTAGTCTTTCTCTCTATCCGATTCTTATGCAAGGAGTCAAAGTCCAAGGTGTGATTGTCGGAAGCCGCGCCGATTTTGAAAAAATGAACCGAGCCATCGAACAAAACAAAATGAAACCCGTTGTGGACAAAGTGTTCGGTTGGGAAGAAGTCCCAGAAGCCTTACAATATTTACAAACAGGGAAACATTTTGGAAAAGTAGTAGTGAGTTGGGAATGACTCCACAAAAGGTGAAATTTTAGATAAAGTCATTCTTTATGAAATGAAATGTTACCGATCATTTAGCGGACTAAATCTAAATACTGATTAGGTAATCGATTTTTTGTAGCATGGTCATAAGCGGTTTTCCCCAAGTTATCTTTGACAGTTTTGTCTGCACCATTCAGAAGAAGCAGTTTGATCACTCTTACCTCAACGTAATATGTAAAACCGCTACCCACACTTTTCATTAGGGGAGTTTCTCCTAGATTATCAAGTGCATTCACTTCTGCTCCGTTTTCGATCAATGCCTTGGCCAGGAAAAAATTTGGGGCTGAAGCCGCAGCGTGTAAAGGAGTTGCACCTGCATCCGATCTTGCATTTACATTCGCCTTATGCTCTATTAACAGTTTTACAATTTTTTCGGGATTCACAGCTTCTTTGGCATCTTTGTAGGTAGCACAAACTGTCATGAGCGGAGTATAACCATAAAGATATTTCCATTCTGGGTTAATGCTTTTACCTAAATAATATGTAACAAGTTTTAAGGAACAAGAATGGGATGCCCAGTACAATAGGCCAGCTTGAGTTTGCTGATTGCCCTTGACTTCAGCACCGTGTTTGATTAAAAGGAAGGCAATTTCTTCATCACCGGTGACTGTTGCAGAATGAAGTACAGAGTCACCATTAGGTTTTAAGATATTTGGATTGGCTCCATGTTCTAGGAGAATTTTAACTCCTTCCAAGTTTCCCCAGACCGCAGACAACATTAAGGCAGTTTCTCCTTTTAAATTTGTTTCATTAATTTTAGCGCCACGACCGAGTAACAACCTCATCATCTCATGTTGTTTGTAACGAGATGCCAACATTAAGGGAGTGTTCCCTTCCTCATTTTTTTCATTGATGTCTTGGCCTTTGTCAAGTGCCGAAGCAACTGGACCGACATTTCCGTTTTTGATATGGTATGCGAAACAATTAACGAAAAAAGTCACAAACAAAACAAATACTAAAGACAAAGAAAATTTGAATTTCATAATTTTTACCAAGGAAACCAATCTATCTGAGCCACAACATCTAGTTTCTACAATCGAAAATAAACTAAAACCTTCCATAACTTGCCTATTCCACAACCAAACCTTCAATAATGACAGTCCTTTGGGAATACAGGGCGCGATTGGAAATAAAAAGAAATTGTATACCAGTCGTTAGTGTTCGGATCATTGAATCGGCAACATTTTCTTTTGAATGAATCCGAAGATTACATATTTTTTTGGCATTTGGCAAGTTAGTTCGAATGATTTCGTCAAGGTCAAAAGTATCTATTGGTTGCGTGTCAAATAAATACCAAGAAAGTTTTGTCTCAATACGAAACTCTCTAAACTTGTCATTGTTCTCTAGGTCGTTGGAAAAACTGACTGGGATCTTAGTTTCTGTAATTTCATATTTATACGAAGCGCAACTAAAAATAGAGAGGAAAGAAACAATGATGGTTATATAATGAAACTTCATTTTGTAAGAGTCCTTTGATTTAGTGCGTAAACATTACCTTTAATATGAAGAGTGTATGGCCGCACGATCCCACCTGTAACCAAATCAACCATTCCATCCGAAAACTCATACTCTTCTACAATCTTTAAATCACCAATACTAGCGTTCGGATATTTCAAATAGATTTCGGCTAAAAGATCATCCAAAGACTTATCTCTAACATTCGAAAGTCCCCAAAAAAGGTATACTCTAGTAAAAGAAAAGTTAAACTTACTATAAACAGAATACCCTTCATTCGTCGAGAAACCACTCATACGTACTTTATTTTTTCCCCAAGTCTGATAATAGGAGGTGTTGGCACACTGGAACAAAAATAAAGTAAGTCCTATTACAATTATTTGTCTCATGTTTTTCATTTCATCTTCCTTAAATTGTTTTTTTATACATCGCAATACTTGGATTCATACTCAGATTGAATCACATCCACTCTATTTTTATTTTTATATTGAGTGTATGGTAGAACTAGTAGTGGTGTCAGTCCTGTCGGACCTGCCCAAAATCCAACCATAAAAGATAAACCGGAAATGGCGGTGGTAAAATTTCGATTTTCTATTTGGATTTCTCGCATTCTACGTTTTGTATGAAAAAAATGAGCAACACAATTCTCTTTCTCATTTTTTGGAGTTTCTGGTAAAGAAATACAGGCCCCAAATAACAAAACAAATGTTATTGCAAATATTTTGTTATTTCTTTTGCACATCGATCCAAAACCTTTAAATTTGTAACTTCTAGCATGGTTTCAATTTCACTTGTTCAAAAGAACCCATAAAATTCAGTTGTTTTTAAAATAGATTTAAAAGTATATCTCCATACCTTTGTATAAGTAACACTATCAGCAGTGAAAACTTCAGACTTGCCGATGTACACCGGTTTGTTGATGGTTTGATATAAACCATCTTTTGTTTCCCTGGGCTCCGGAATTTGTTTGATATCTATAGCACAGGAAATATAGAAAATAAAAACCAGTATAACGGTCGTAATATTTCTATTTAACATTTGGATCATTTTATAGAAATATAAGAAAACTTGCAAGTATAGTTTTCAGAACCTTACGATAAATAACTCCTTCTTACTTAAACATCATCCAAGTCCCACATCCAATGCCATCATAAGAACAAATCCTATCATAGCACCGAGTGTAGACATTTCTGTTTCTTTTCCCGTATGAGATTCTGGAATCAGTTCTTCGACGACTACAAAGATCATCGCCCCCGCAGCAAAAGATAGGGCAAAGGGTAACAAACTTTCTACATAAAAAACAAGGGCCGCTCCAAATAACCCGCCGATAGGTTCTACAAATCCTGAGAGTTGTCCATACCAAAAACTTTTCCGTGTCGAAAAACCCTCCCTTAACAAAGGAATGGATACAGCAGCACCTTCGGGAATATTTTGGATTCCAATCCCGAAAGCAACTACAACCGCAGCCATAAGGGCCTCGTATGTAAATCCATCACCAAGCGCGCCAAAGGCGACGCCTACTGCCAAACCTTCTGGTATATTGTGTAAGGTAATTGCAAGAATAAGAAGCAAACTCCTTTGGAAAGAAGACCTTCCCCCCTCCAACCGATTTTCTTCCAAACCTACATGGAGGTGTGGAAGGAGTTTATGTAAAAAATATAAAGACAAACCACCAGATAAAAACCCAAGACTCACATGAAACCAAGCAGGATTACCAGCTTGTTCTGAAAGTTCAATCGATGGCAAAAGGAGAGACCAAAAACTGGCGGCAATCATAACCCCAGATGCAAACCCCAGCATTGCATTGAAGACAGGCCTTGGCACTGTTCGAAAGAAAAAAACAAACCCCGCACCAAAGGCTGTACAAAACCAAGTGAACCCAGTGGCAAGAAGTGCCAATACCACTGGATGGAGTGATAAAATAAAATCTAACATCTATTTGGCTGGCATCATTCCCACAAATAAAGAACTCATTTCTTTGGCACGCCAAAGTCCATCGGAATCTTTTTCCACAGTCACTGGTCGGAAACTAGATGCACCCCGAGTGGCAACAAAAAGTTTAATTCTTCCCGTGGATTCTTCACCAGAATAAGGATTTGTATAGGTTTCGACTGTCAAAGGCAAACTAGGAGTGTATCCATTGGAAGGTTCTGCTCCTTTCCAATAACCATTGGATAACATTTTGTATTTATCCAATTGACCAAGAAGAAATTTATCACCATTCCCCAAATCCATTCCATCAACGGCAGAAGGTTTGTTGGACTTTTGCCGATTTTTCGAAACTACCGAAAGGGTAATTGTTTTTGTACCTAAGTCTTGGTTTTTTCCATAGAGAGAAATGGCAAGTACAAGCATGGCAGCAGCACCTTCTGGCGTAGTTGCAATCGATGATTGTGAAGATTTGAATTCTTCAATTGTAGTTGGTTCTGAAGGAAGGACAACCACATTACGAGGAGTTAGGTTCTGAGCGAAGGCCTGACTAGCCGCAAACAGAAAGAGAATGGTTAGAATAAGGGTTTTTTTCATAATCTAAAAATGTAGGGAATTTTCGGATATTAATCAATTTATTTTCGGTTGTACAACCAAAAAAATGCTGACTGGAAACCAACAGCAATAAATATGCGTTAGCAGATCATAAGCTAACAAAGGGTTAAATGAAAAATATAACTATTAAAATCGCTACCACTCTAAGTGTTTTTTTTCTAATATTTAATTGTGGGGAACAAAAATCAAAAGAAGAATCTGACATGCTCCTACCTTTACTTGCACTTTCTTCAGGTGGTGGCAAAGGTGTTGATGAAAGATGTTTCTCTGACAATGAATGCGCAAATGGTTTATTTTGCGGAGATGCATATAACTTACATACTCCATTTACATACAATCTTTGTACGACTGTTCCCACTATTTCTGGAATTATTACAGGAAATGGAACAGGGCTAAATGCAAATCTCATTAGTGCCTCACCGGTAGCAGATTTCTCATTAACTATCAATACCCCCGGAACATATACATTCTTAGCCACCGTCGGAAGTATCCCAACAAATAATCCGAAACCAGAAATCAGTATTTTTCCTGACTCAGGAAAAAATGCAATTCTGCCTAAAATACGGAATGCATCATATAATTTCCAAGTACGCACCTTCACTTTCACAAATGTAGGTAACTATCGTGTCCGTGTTGCTGGATATTATCAATCTGGTTATTTTGGTGGTGGAGTTCGACTTTTCGGTTCTAACACTTCCGTAAGTGGCGGAGGCAGTTGTACCCATTCCGCTGGTGGCAGTCGTTGTGATGACTTCGCGGTGAATCATCTTTTTAATGCGGCATATTGTACAACTTCTGTCAGCTCAGGAACATACAGTGCAAGTTCTTGTGCAACCCAGAACGGCGCAAAGGTTTATCGGGGAGCCTGTACTATGGGTATGGGCTGATCACTCGAAACTACTATGATACGGTTACGGATTCTCAAATCAATTCCGACTGCACTAATTATAACGGAATTCGTTTATAGTTTCTGCCTCAGTATGAAGTTTCCTATTGGGAGGGTTCATACTGTCCAGGGGAAATCCTAACTGTATTCTAATTCAAATCATTTTTTTTTCTTTACCAAGCGGCAAGAATCCTTAATATCTCTGTATGAAAAAAATTTCCTTTTTTTTACTAATACTCGCCCCCTTCTTCATCACCGCACAAACATTAAAGGATGCCAAAGAATTCCAAGCACTCTCTAAAAAAATGTGTGCAAAAACTTCTGAGTGTATGAAAGAAAAACTGAAAGACCTTCCCGCGGACCAAAGGAAGATGATCGAATCTCAGTTTGTGAATGGGAACGTTTGTGAATCTCGTTACAAAAACTATGTTGTCGAAGGTCAGAAACCGGCGAGTGACAAACCAACAAAAAAACTCACCAAAGAAGATTTGGAAGATATGAAAAAATGTGCCAGAGACATGGCAGCATTTTCTTGTGCAGATTTAGAAGAAGGAAAAGTTCCTGAGTCTTGTGAAAAATTCCAAGAAGAAAACTAAGCTCACCTTTTAATTTTCCATCCAATACGGGCTAATCTCACTTAGTCCGTGTTTTCCAGATAATTTCAAAAGGAGTCGGTCCATGCCAATGGAGATTCCGGCACAGTCTGGAAATCCACTTCCTAAAGACAAAAGAAAATCTTCATCCATTGGAAACACTTCTTTTCCTAATTTGGCACGTAACTCTTGTTCTTCTAGAAAACGTTTCCTCTGTTCTTCCACATCACTTAGTTCATAAAAAGCATTCGCAAGTTCTAGTCCGTCCCAATAAATCTCAAACCGTTTGGCCACTCCATCTACAATTTTAGCAAGTGCGGCACATTCTGGCGGATAATCGTATAAAAAAACAATACCTTCACCTAATTTTGGTTCTACTAGATTTAAAAAAACCAAAAAGAAAAGATCTTCATACTGCCAATGGGTCAGTTCGGAAACCGGGGACGAAGTTAGTTTTTTGGTAATAATGGTTTGTAACAAATCTTCCTTCGAAAATCCATGTCCGACATTTTGTTGGAAAACCTCTTCTACGGAAAGATGACGAATCCATTGGGGTTTATTTATGTTTTTCTTATCTTCTTCTTTTCCAAATGTATAAACCAACTCACGAAGGAATTTTTCTATAAAATGTCTGAGAACTACATCATCCATTCCTTTGGCATACAGTTCTAACATCAGAAATTCTTTTGAATGGAACCCACTTCCCATCTCACCCGACCGGAACGTATGAGCCAGTTCAAAGATACGATCCAAACCCTTTGCCATCATTTGTTTCAAACTGTATTCGGGAGAGGTGATGAGGTATCCTTTCTCACGCCCACTCGGCGAACGCACTTCAAAAGGATCAAGGTATGGTTCCATCCCCACGATGGGCTTGAGTGTAGGAGTATCTACCTCCAAAAATTCATTTCGAAATAAAATTTCACGAACCATCTTAAAAACTTGAGATCGAAAAATAACTGTATCTTTTGAGAGAGAAATCATACCCTTACCTCCAATGGCAAAAAAAACAAAATACCTCACCGTGCGCGAAGTTCAAAATGCGTATGAAATTGTCATTTTGTCCAAGACGGTACATGCAGAACTAGAAGAAGAAATGGATTCAGTGATGCATATGTTGTTTTTCCAAACAAGATCTCATATCCAAATGGATCTTTCTAACCTTCCCTATCTTCCTTTGAGCCTACTTACAAAACTACTGAACATGGCCAGGGATCTTCGTCTGAAAAAAAGAGTCCTTGTCCTACTTGGTCTCCCACTCTCTGGTTATATCTATTTAAAACGATTTGGACTGATTCGACTTGTTTTCCCAAGTGACGCTATCCTTAGGGAGTCTCATCGAGTTCCCAGGGGATAATTTCTAAATTCACACCCATTTCACCTAACAAAAGCATAGTCCTTTTGTCTAAAATCACACCTTTTGTGAACTCGGATGCAAACTCCACAGATGCATAAATCGTAGATTCGTAACTTTCGGTGAATTCTTTTAGGTTTTTGCGAACAGGTGCTAAGGTTTTAAGCAAATCCCAAATATGATCCTGGACTGGAGAATCAGGTCCTAACTTAGAATTGAGCTGCCAATGACTTGGAATTGTCATATTTTCGATGTCTTTTACATCCGCACCGTGGTAATAATCCGGTTGGATGCCTAATTTCTCCGTGACTTCCAATGGCCGTAGTTTAGGTCCTGAGATGGCGAACATCGCCCACGATTTTGCTTCCCTTTGTGTTCCTGATTCCATTTTTTACTTTTTTTTTCTACTACAAGAACCAAATTGAGAAAGAACTCAAGGGAAAAACATGAAAAATATTTTGGTAATTGAGGACGATCCGGATATCGGGAACCTAATCCGGAAATCTCTCGATTCTGCTCACTACACAACCTCCGTTTTTGAAAATGGCGAAGACGGTTTGAAATTTTACAAATCCAATCATCCTGATTTAGTGATTCTGGATCTCTCGTTACCGGACATTGATGGTATGGAAATTTGCCGTAGCATCCGTAAAGCCGATGAAAGTACTCCAATTTTTATTCTTTCCGCAAGGACAGAGGAAATTGATCGCATCATGGGACTTGAGTTAGGTGCTGATGACTATATCACTAAACCATTTTCGGTTCGCGAACTCAAAACAAGAGTGGATGTATTCTTTCGCAGATGGGATAAAAAAATTGGGATCAAACCCAATGTGGGCCAAGCTGGAGAAATCATTCGTGGTGCTCTGAAAATTGATTCCATTCGTCGTCGTGTCACTCTGAACGAAAACATCATCAACATTTCTAGAAAGGAATTTGACATCTTACAACTCTTAGCTGGTTCTCCTGGAAAAGTTTTTTCTCGCGAAATGATTTTGGAATCGGTTTGGGGAGTGGAATGGGATGGATTCGAAAGGATGATCGACAGTCATATCAAACGCATTCGTTCTAAACTAGAAAAAAACTCCGCACAACCAGAATGGATCGAAACCATTTGGGGAATCGGATATCGTTTCACTGACAATTTTGAAAACATAGTTGTGCCAGACTAACATTCGTCATGGAAGAAGTGAAAAAAGACAAATCCCTCATCGACGAAATCAAGTTGTATGAGAAAAAAGCCAAAGAAATTGAACAAAGAGCCAAGGAGAAGTATATGGAACAAGTAAGCGACATCAAACAAAAGTTAGGTAAAGCAAGTGAAGAGGCTTCTATCAAAGCAAAAGAAGTCATTGACAATGTAGGATCTTACGTAAAAGAACACCCACAAAAAGCAGCCGTCATTGGATTTGGTGTGGGACTTGGTCTTGGACTCGCCCTCGGTTGGTTTTTTAAGAAAAAATAATTGGACGAGAAACATACAAAACATCGCAAAAAAGGCGGGATCAAAGCCGCCTTTGAAGAATTAGTCGCTAAACTTGTCGCTTACGGCGAAGTGATGGCGATTTACATCCAAAAGAATCTCCAAATTTACATCAAAAATTTGGTTTTGTCTTCTGTATGGGTCTTCACTTCCTTCTTCCTTATTTTTTTAGGCCTACTGTACATTTCGTACGGAGTTTTCTTAAGTTTTCAAAAGTTTTTATCCAGTGGAGATCCTATTTTTGCTAGTTTTGGAACTGGATTTGGATTTTTAATTTTTGCCATTTTGTTTTTATCACTCGTTCTAAAGAAAAAATAATTCCATGCGTTTCAATCCCCTAACAGACCATGAACGATATTTAGACAAAGATCCAAAAGACATGTCTCTATCCGAACTTAGGATGTTACTCAAAATCAAACGAATGGACTTACAACTTGGTTGGAATGAGTTTGAAGGCAAAATTAAATTCTGGCAACGAGTGGTTCGTTCCGTCCGTGAATCAGGAATGGTCGACCAAGTGAAAGAAGGATTTCAATCCTACTTACAAAATAAATCTCCAAAAGAATAAGGGTTTCCCCTCTCTTAGCCGATCTTTGTAAAAACAAACAAGGACTTCCTATGGCTTCAGAAGAAATTTTAGTATTTACCACAATTGGCGACCGCGATATGGCGGAAGAACAAATCTCCGAAATGTTAGAACAAGGAATCATTATATCGGGAACCATTTTTCCGGAAGTAGAACTTGTTTATCTATGGGAAGGAAAAATCACTGTCGACACCGAAAACAAAATCCTTCTCAAAGCAAAAGCTGACAAATACAATGCGATCGAAGAATTCATTATGAAACGTCACCCATACATTGCCCCAGAAATCATTCGTATGGACGTAAGTTTCGGTAGCCCCGCCTACAAAGCGTTTGTTGCAGAGAAGATTAAAAAGAATAGTTAATAACAACTTCATCCATCTTAACTTTCTTACGTTTTTCCCATCTCGAAATTGCGATTGGTATGATAAAGAAACTCTAATACTGATTCCATTTCACGGGCGCCTCGAATCTTTTTCTTCAATCCAAGTTCGCAAAGTAAAACGACCGGGCGTACTTCGGGGTGCGCCTTCGGCTCCCGTCCTCGGAGGCAAAAGCCTCCTCTGACCAAGCCCTCCGT